>DXJF01000158.1 GCA_019057375.1 Candidatus Heimdallarchaeota archaeon | reverse complement strand
TCTTTATCGCGTATTTATAAATGAAAAAATGTTCAAACAATAATAGAGGAAATCTGGTTAACTTGCCTTTAAAAGACTTAAAAGTAAAAAATGCTATACAACAGGTTGGGATAACATTGTTGAAGAACTGTTAGTTCCATGTTTGAACAATTCTACATCATTTGACTGTATTACTGCTTTCTTCTCTCCTAGTTTCTTTAAGATACTGTTTTACAAAATTAGGAATTTTCTATTTAACAATGATGGACAAATACGATTGATTGTAGGGGTTCCCTTCAAAAAAGATGTAGAGAGCCTTCTTATTGAGAATAAAAAAATCAGTGATGAAATTATATCTATAGTAAAAGAAGAATTCTTCTCCAAAGAAAAACTAAAAACTAACTTGGTTAATCATTTCAGATTATTAGCTTGGTTGATAAAAGAAGAAAAAATAGCAATAAAATTTGCTTTTGCTAATAAGGATTCAAAAGTAGATGAGACTTCTTTGAAATACGGAAGAGGATTAGTTCATGAGAAAATAGGTATTTTCAGAGATGAAAATGATTATGTTTCATTTTCAGGATCAGCTAATCTAACCATCGGTGGATGGTTGTATAATAGAGAAGAAATTAAGACATTCAGAAGCTGGGATAATACTTACGAGTATGCAAAATACGATTCAGATAAATTCAATATATACTGGGAAAATAAAGATGAATTTATTAGACTTGTTGATTTTCCAAGAATCGCCTATTTAGACATTTTTCAAGACTTTATTCCAAAGAAAATCAAAGAAATTAACCTTGATGAGATTGATATGTCTTTCGAGAAAGAAAAGGAGGAATCTATCATGAATAATCTATATGAAAATAGTGAGTGGATTTTTGAGAAGGGATTCTTAAAACCAAAAATAGAATTTATTGAACCATGGGTTAACCAAATTGAAGCACTAGATTATCTAAAGAATCTAAACTATAAAGGATTTTTAGCAATGGCAACAGGTACAGGAAAAACAAAAACTGCGATTTTAGCAGGTTATGAACTCTATAAGCTGAGTAAACAAGATAATTTAAAGTTAATCCTGATAATATTGGTACCGGATAAATATCTTGTCGACCAATGGTTCTTGGAACTTAAGGATCTAAGTTATAATATTGTAAAGTGTTACAGTGATAATCAAAATTGGGTAAATCAAATAAACACACACATTGATTCAATGCTATTATTAAATCAAGAACATCTTTTCATTATTGGCACTCAGAAATCATTGAAAGCGGATTTTATAGAAAGTCAAATTCTCAACAGGAAAGGTTTAAAAGAAAAGGTAAAAACTCTTTTCATTTGCGATGAAGCGCATTCTTTAGGAACACCTACTGGATTAAGATTAATAGACACTATAGAAACCGAATATGCTTTTGGATTAAGTGCAACACCATATAGATATTTTGATGAAAAAGGAACAAAAAAACTATTAGATTGGTTTTTACCTAATGAATCAGAAGTTTTTGAATTGACTTTAAAAGATGCACAACAACAAGGTGTTATTTGTAAATTTAACTATTATTTATTCAGTTGTTATTTTGATGATCAAGATATTGAATATTTTGAAAGTTTGTCAGAAGCAGTAGCAAAAATCTATGACAGAGATGAAAAAGATGACAGGTTAGTTTTACTGTTCAATCAAAGAGCAGATATTATCAAGAAATGTAAGAATAAAAAGAAGGTTCTTGAAAGAATATTAAATGAGCTAATCACTGCAGAAAAATTGGAGAAATGCGTTATATATAATAAAGATAATGAACAAATTACAAGGGATGTTATCACAATTATTATGGACTTAAACTCCACAATTAAAAGAAAAATAAGATATAATTTGATTAATGGAGAGATGGACTATAAAACAAGACGAAAATTCATTGACTATTTAGGTGATAATACTAGCAATATACTTCTAGCAATGAAATGTTTAGATCAAGGTGTAGACATTCCATTTCTAGAGAGGGCTATTTTTATGGCAAGTTCTGGTTCTTCTTTAGAGCATATACAAAGAGCAGGTAGGATACTAAGAAAGAATGAATATAAACAAGAACCAGTAGAAATTTATGATATTATAGTATTACCAACAAAATTCCAAATGGATAACCATCCTAAATTATCAAAGAAAATACTGGAAATAGAAGAGAAGAGAATCAGTTTTTTCGCTGAATATGCTGATAATAAGAATGAAGTGGAGGATCTTCTTTTTGACATAAGGAGAATAAAACTAGATTTATGACTATATCTGTCTTATTAGTTTTCTATCTGGTTTGTAATGTAAAGCAACACAACTGAATTTGAGATATTTGGTTCCTGTGCATGTAAGACAATGATTACACTTAGATTCTTCAATAGAAAAATTAGGTTTCATTTGTATTGCACCATGAGGACATGAACCTACGCATGAACCACAATTAAAGCAATTTAATGATTTGTTGAATTGACGAAAAATCAGATTAAGAAGACTTGATACTTCAGTATCACCATATTTTAAGCTAACTCTATTACTTTTCGTGCTGTAGAGCAATTTGAATTTCTTTCCTTCCAAATTAACTATTTTGTTTCCATTTATTGTGTTTAAAGATACTTTTCCAAATGGTTTCAAAAATTCTATAATGTTGTCTGATACATCTTCATCCAATTCTATCACTAAAGAATTGTCAAATGTACACGGTTTTTCACCTACATCTTCTAGCTTCAGAATGTCATTATTCTCTTTTAAAAGATGTTCTTCAGCAGTTGAAAATCCAATGATATCATTGTGATATTTTACTCTTCTACCTTTCCAACTATCCTCTACCCATGATTCATTGTATCCCCCCCAATCATCTCCAGAATATTCTTGTTTACTATAGTCAATATACTTGTGTAATTTCTTGTTCCATTCATCAGATAATTCTTTATGAAAGCGACTCATAAGATATTTATCCATGGAACCATTATTGGGACAAGGATAACAACCAACTCTAGCATAACCTTCCCTATATAAAGGATTAAATGGTATTTTTTTCCAGAAAATATATAGCCAGATTTCAAGTTCTGTCCAGTTTAGAATAGGGTAAGCACTTACTTGTTGAATCATTTTAGTGTTATCTTTTATTCTATCATAATTTTCCCTCAAAGCTGACTCTTCCTTTCTTATACCGTCAAAACTAAGAATGGGTTTTCTGAGGTTTTGTTGATAGACATTTATTGGAGTTGCTTTCTGTGTAGAACAACACCATCTCATCATTCTAGATGGAGGACCAAGTATACCACATAATCTATCGAAATCATTTTTCTGTTCTAAAAACTCAAGGTTTCCAAAGTAATTCCCAAATTCTTTTATATATTTTATAGTTTCAGGATATTCAATACCAGTATCTGAGAATACAACTTCATGTTGACCAATTACTTGTTTTACAAGATAAGCAGTTACAGAACTATCTTTTCCGCCGCTAAAAGAACTCATTGGAACATGATTAGGAAACTTTTCAACTGTTTCTTTAATAAACGATTTTGCTTCATTTTCAATTTTCTCCAGATGAGGTAAGTTAGCTTTGATAAGATCCTTCAAATAGTTTTTATCTTCAAATGGGTATTCTTCAAATCTGTATTCTTCAAAGGCAACGTGAGATCTTATTCCAACTTTCTTAATTAATCTAACAGAGAGTTCACTATGTCCAGAAGACTCTCTTCCTATTTGAATCTGGATACGAAAATTATTTTTTGGAG
>DXJF01000157.1 GCA_019057375.1 Candidatus Heimdallarchaeota archaeon | reverse complement strand
ATTACATAGTAGCTGTAGCTTATATTTTGCAGGGAATAGGAGCAATAATCTATATTAATTTCTTAATGAAAGATTAGATACAGAATTTGAATTAGCTAGTCAAGAAGCTACAAAGCTTTTCATGAAGATATCATTTCTGTTGTTGTAGGTTTCTGATTTTCTCCCTTTTTCCTTTTTCTTTAAACTTATTAACTAGAAACATCTCTATGTACATTTAGAGCTACAATTGATACTCAGTATCAAATGTAATAGGTGATGATTGTTGTTTAGAAAAATCAAAGATAAAACTCCTAAACCCCCTGAAGTGGAAATACCTAAGAATCCTATAGATGAAGGGATGATTTCAGAAATCAAACAGGTTATAGAGGATTATATTCCTCCTTTCATACAAGATTACAAAGAAAAGATGCAAGAACTTGTTAGAGAGAAGTATAATAAAATTGCTAAGCTCAAAATGGAACAAGAGAAGGAAAAGAAAGAGAAAGAAGAAGAAACTGACGATGAAAAGATGAAAGAAATTCAAGTGACAATCGAAGCACTTGAGGTAGAAATAAGCGGTAGAATAGTCGAACTTGAGCATGATAATCTAAATGTTGAAACTCTTAAAGAGCTTGGAATGGACCATATTAAAGGTGCTATAACCAAAGTTATCATGGGTGCAGTAGGACATCAAATTGAGGAAAAACTACCTTCTAAGGAACCAATTAGAGAAAAAGCAATGAAACTTGCTGAGAAAGCTATTGAGAAAATAGTAGATGAAGCAGTTTTCAGAATAGAAGATCAGATCAGTAGCATGATTGCAAAAGTCTTAGTAGAAGAAAAAGAAGTTGCTGAAGCTGTTGAAGCAATTGTTGAAGAAGTAACAGAAATTGTAGATGAAGTGACAGAATTCGTGGAAGAAGTGTCTGAAGAAGTTGAGGTTTCCGAGGAATTTGTCGAAGAAAAGGTGATAGATGTTGTTGAAGAAGTTACTGAGGTTGTAGAAACAGTTGTTACTGAACCTGTTGCAGAATCTGTTGAAGATGTAGTCGATTTTGTTGAAGCAGTTGTTTTTGAACCTACTATAGAAGCTGTTGTAGAACCTGTTGAAGAAATTAAACACGAAGTATTTGAGGATTCCGTGATAGATGTTGTTGAAGAAAGAGTAGTTAATCTTGTTAAGATTAAGAACGATATCCTAGATGCCACTCTAACTAAGTATAGATCAAGAATTGAAGCAAAATTACCCTTTGATGTGCAAGCTCAAGAGAAAGCCCTAGAACTATTCAGACAAAGGATAGAAGAAATCGTTGATGAGGTAATTGCTCGAAAGACAAAGTAAACTGGAGAGGAATATACACTCTTTCAATCATTCTTCTCTTTCAATCTGCAAAAGATACCTAACTAATATACATTCTCTTTCAAATAATATAAGTGGTGAAAAGAATGAATAAAAGTGATTCTCTGGAGAATATTAAAACCCTAGACTTTAATCCATTAACAATTCCAACCAAAAGGTGGGATCGCTATCACGAGTACCGTAGAACTTTACATAATCAACGATATCCAAATACTCCATCCGATACTTCAAATTCACCAATGCTCTCTATAAACAACAGACTTGGTTTCAAGTTTCATAGAGAATCAATTGAAGCTCAAATAAGTTTAGAAAAACTCAATCAATACTTGAAAAGTAAAGAAGCAATTCTCTAGAGAGTTAAATTAGCTATTCTCTTGTTTTATCTGTTCTCTCAAGAGATCTACAATGGGTTTAGCATGTGTATTTTTGTTGGTTTCAAGGTTAATATAAACAGAATTCTTCATAGCCTTTCCTATTTTCTTAGTTATATCAGCTTCATGCATTTTATCTTTCTCAGCTGCAACCAGAAGAATATCGTTCTCCACTTTTTCATAAACACTCCACCATTTCCAAAAAAGGAAATGTATGCTTACTTTTTTCCATTTGCGTGAATCTGCTTCATTCATAACTCTGATATATTTTGCCGCTTGTTCTGGATTTTCTGATTTGCTCTTTTTTAACCATCTTTTGACGATAGGTTTAACCAGATTCATGACCCAGTGTGGAACAAAAGGAATAAAATATCTCATTAATTTTGGGAGATCGATTTGAATTGCTGGAGCAACAAGAACATTAAGTGCAGCATCGAATTTTTTCTTACTAAAACCATCAGCAAGAATAACTGCACCAAAACTAGATCCAAAACTAATCAATTTTTCCTTATGCAAATCCAATATTTGAATAATTTCTGCAATATCTGTTGAAAGTCTATCAATATTATTCTTAGCTTTTTTAGCTAACTTACTCGACCCTTTCTCTCTGGATTCAAAGTATACAATGTCAAAATCATTCATAGCTTCAAGAAGAACATCCTCCCAACCCAAAACAACTGAACCCCAGCCTGCTACCATAAACAGTGTATATCCACTCCTTGTATTTTCTGGAGCAAAAGTCTTCAATATTCTAAGTTGTGTTGAATCTGACATAGTGAGTAATTCCTCTTCAGCTAAGTCTTCATATCTAGAACGCATAAAAGCTTCATATTTATTTTTTGTTTCAACAGCCATGAGAGTCAGATGCTAGAAATAAGATAAAGATAAAAAGGTTACTCTGTAATTATTGATTTTCTTTATAAAAAGAGTATAGGAATGTCTCATCAGTTATACATTGATATGGAGTCATCTTTCTTCAATTATGCCAAAAAATCAAGATAATAAGAAGACTTTTGTCAAGCAGATAGATTAAATAAAAACGAGGTTTATTTTTATCTGATAAGAAATGGTGAAGGTAACTAAATTCTACGGAACAGCTTGGTGTTCAGATTGTAAATTATCCAAATCTTTTCT
>DXJF01000020.1 GCA_019057375.1 Candidatus Heimdallarchaeota archaeon | reverse complement strand
TACATCCCTATTTTCGATGAAAATTACTGGACCTATTTCATAGCTTACAGTTTGGTTATTTTTGAAAATGATTATTGGATATTTTTTTGTAATGATTTCTTGCCCTTCCAAATCTTCTATTGTGACATCAAAATAATCAACGATAGTATTTGTTGGTTCAACCTTCATTTGTACCTTGATTTCAGAATCATACATTGATATTTTCTTCTTTAACTCATGTTGTTTAAAGGAAATAAGGTTTCCATCAATTAATTTTATAATTACTTCCTTTTGATTCCCAAGATAATTCTGAACTTCTAAAGGTAGTTCAAGTTCTGTGTCAGGCTTTGTAATATAACATTCTGGTAAGGTCTTAATATCCAAAGCATTCTTAGGAATTTTTCCAAGAGTGATTGGAAATGTGATATCATTTATAGTAACATTGAATACAATTTCATGCTTGCTAAATCCCTGAGGATGCACTTTTATATCAAGTTCTTCAGTCCCTGAAACAAAAAATCCTGTAAATGGTAGTACTGATTGTTTAGCTGGAAGAAGGTTCAGGCTGGTTATTTTTTCTCCTGAATAGACAATATCTGATGAGGCTGTAGTTTCTAAAGAGATGATAACTTCATCTTGACTTTCATTCTTCAGAGTAAGTTCAAATGGAAACTCCTCTATTCTTATGAAAGCCTGTGAATCAGGAGTACGAACTTGAATTTTCAGATCAGTTTCATCTACCTTATAGTGAAAACCACTAATCTTACCTACAGATCTATCCACCCAAATATTTATCGAATCACCTTTCTCATTTTCAAAATAGTATTCATAGACTGCCATTTTTTCATCGAAAGTTTCGTCCATCTCTTGATTAATTACTGGTTTGAAAGAATCATACCAACGATTTTTCTGGAAAAATTCTTTGAAAAATGGAAAATTCAGAATCTGAGGAATATAATTGACCATATATACGTCAGTACCAGGTCTCCATTTGTACCCTTGTCGTTTGTACAAAGGTAGAGCTTTTAGATTACCTCCCCAAGTGTGCAATCCTATAAATCGAGCATTCATATCCATCGCAAATTCAGTGCCTTTCAGCAAGAGTGCTTTTCCATATTTTTACCCTTGATATTCGGGATCAACACCTATTAGAGCTACATACCATGAATTGGGGATTTCACTACTTTTATTACAAAAGCAGACTCCTACCATCTTAGTTCTATCCTCTAAAGCATCAGCTACGAAAAGAGTACTAAAATCAGCATTTTTGAAACTGTCTTCAGCCCATTCTTCTGTAAAATTGAAAGAACCTCCGAAACCTCCAGGCCATGAATCAGAATCTTTGAAAGAATTGAAACATCTGGCTACCGCTATATAGTCTTCCTTTTTTGATTCCATAATCCTGACAAGTTTTGTTTTATCATCTTGGGGAAATTCTATCATAAAATAATTTTTAGAAAAAACTGTTATGAATATTGCTATTTTCGTTTTTTTGTCCATCAAGAGGGAAGAAAGAATAGAAGTGAGAAGGATGATTATCATTCTTAGAGGATTCCAAATGAAGAAGAAAATTTTGAAAACATCATTAATTTTATTTATTTTACTTATTCTAGCAACATCAATAAAAGCTAACTCCCCTTCAAGCATTGATTTATCCTATGACTACGATACAAAAATACTTGATGTAAAAGTTTTTCACAATGTTGCAGATGCTAACACTCATTTTATTGAAACATTGGATATCTATGTTAATGATGTATTAAATATCAGTCAAGGATTTACCAACCAGAACACAACTAGTTATCTTGAGGTATCGTTTTCAATATCTGTATATTATGGTGACACAATAAAAGTTACTGCAATTTGTAACATTGCAGGTTCAGCGACTTCGCAAATTACTGTACAAGCTCCTACATCACCGACGCCTACTGAAACTTCAGATGCTATTTCAATTGTGCTGTTGGGTTTCAGCATGATAGCCTTAGTACTGGTTGCAGGGATAAAGAAGAGATAAGGTTATCCCTTTTCTAATCTTTTTTTATTGATTTCTTGGTAAATATTTGAAGAACATACGAACATTTTTATTTCTAACTGACGTATATTAAATCTTGATTAGAAAGAATGGTGTTCATGTGAATATTAAATCTTCTATTACAAAAGAACAGCCAGATATTCCTTCAAAACCACCCCTATTACGTTTTACAATTGTCGATTTAAGTGGTTTGGCGGTGTTTCATAGAGCCTATATAAGTGAGGTAATGGATGAGCTGTTGTTTTCTGGTTTCAGTGCAGCAATGATAGCTTTCTCTCGAGAATTAGGGTCAGAGCTTTACTCTATACAAATGGAAGGTGTTAATTATTATTTCAGAACTAAAGAGGATTTTATACTTGTAGTAGGAATGTATCCAAGAGTCAGATCTTCGAGCGCGAAGAGATTTCTGAGACTAGTCTTTGAATCTATTAAGTGGGATGAACTAGAAGGCTATTTGAATAAAGCAATATATTTTCAAACTGAAGAGTTCATTGAAAAGCTGGAACAAATAATACTTGAATTTCAGATAAAATTCAAACATTTAATTAGGTAGTGTAGACCTAAAGATAAGCTAATTCTAAAGCAGTAATGTATTCTTGCGGTAGAATTCTTTCCTCTGCCAATTTCCAAAAGCCTGGATCTCTCAATTCCATAGATGGTGGAGATATATATCTTTTAAGCAGAAAATAGATAACATCTTTTAAAGAAAGGAAAGCTAGTGACCAATTCTTTTCTTGAATTGCCTTTCTTGCATCTGTAACTTCCGTCCACTCTCTCTCAGATTTAATGTGACTATAAAGCGAGATTACTTTCTTATATAAACCAAATACTTTCTCTTCTCCAACCTCGATATACATTTCAGCATAATCTTTTAGCCTGTGTGTAACAGCTTGACCATTATCAAATCTGTTTTCATAAAGAGTCAGAAGTTTCAGATTCTCATCATAAGCTTTCTTAGCCCATTCTGAATTTGGAGGTTTTCCCATCATTTTTATGAAAATACGATGCTCAGATTGCCATTTCCAATCTTTACATATGTGAAGGTGATGTTGGACAAAGTCTTCTTTTTCATACCAAATTTTACAGTTTCTAGTAAATGATAGATATAATGAAACTTGATAGATATCTCCTAGATTTTCTATCTGTTTATTGACTGTACTCTTCATATAATTCTCATCGTGGAACCAAACATCAAGAATTTGATCATTATATGGGATTTTCTGGTTCTGTATGAAAGGAGTTTGATCTTCTTTAATGACAACGAGATCAATGTCGCTTAACTCCTTAGCTCTGTTCTCAGCCCATGATCCAACCATCAAGACAGCTTTTACTGATTCGTCCACGTAATTCTCTAGAAACCAGTCTTTAATTTCTTCTAAAAACTCAGAATTCATTGAAATTTCTGCCATCTAAATTGATTCAGATTTCTAGAATATTAGTTTATCTGAAAATTATCTTCGGTAGGGAGATTTTTTCTTTATAATAAATCTAATTAGAGGTCTCAAAAGTATTAGTATGTATTTTAGAAAACCGAATTTTATGCTAAAATCCTCCAAGAACTCTTCATAAGTATGTTTCTGATAATTCAGTATTTTCTGGGATTCAGTTGTATCCATCCAGTTCGTATAATACCAATCTTCATCAGAAATGGCTGTTTTGAAGATATTTTTAGGAAGTTTCCCTAAACCTAATATCTTGAAATACTTGCTGAGAAATTCTTTATTCCTAAACTGATTGACCTTTCCACCACCAACTATGAAATATCTGTTTCCTATTGTAATATCAACAGATCGAGCTATTGCTAACCCAGCATCATAAGTATGTAAAAATTCTATCTTTTGTTCAAGAGGTATAGAATATAATGGCTCCAGTTTAATATTGCTTTTTAAATCGAGAGCTGGAACCGCTGTAAGTCTCAATATTATCCAAGGCAAACTACTATCTTCTATAACCTTCTCAACTTCAACCTTTGTTTTGGAATAAACATCTGTTGGATTTATTGGAGTATCTAACGTTATTTGGGGTGAATCAGGATGTTTAGGACCATAAACTGTAACTGAACTTGCGTAGATGATTCTAGGAGATAACTTTTGTCTTTTAACCTCTTCAATTATGTTTCTGGTTCCTTGGATATTAACCTTGAATGCATAATCGGGTAGTCTTTCTGATAGTGGAGGGGTAATTGCGACTAGATGTATGATACAATCTTGATTTTTAACTGCTAAAGCTATACTAGCGGTATCTAATATATTTCCCCAAATAATAGAGAGTTTATGTTTTTTTGAAAGTTTGCGATAAACTCTCTTATTTCGTCTATTTGGCAGATCAAAACAAGTAATCGTATGGTTTGAACTAAATAATTCCTTTAATGTACTTACTCCAAGATTCCCAAAAGCTCCAGTTATGAGGACATTCACAAATAAAAATCCCTTAATCACTTAACAATTTTGTGAATCACCACTTTAAGCAACATATAAAATAATAAGAAAAAAAAGAGATTTAACTCTTCTTCTTAATTCGTTTCTTATAAACTACAATAACTAGGGCTATTAATACAGGTAAAAAGTACAAGCTTGCCAATCTTATAAGATTTTCATCTAAAGGATAAGGATCTTCATTATCAGCTAAACCTGCTATTGGTACAATTGAATCTTTAGAACTCCAATTATCCCAATAATTGCCTTCTTCAGAAGATGCTTCATAAAACATGTTATTCACTCCACAATCCCTTGCTTGCATCACCGCGCCACCATAATTATTGATAAATTTATTGTGATGTACAATATTATCATTAGTATTAGAAAGCAAATAGACTCCATACCCAATATTGTCCGCAAAGGTATTATAGCTAATATCGCAAGAGTTGGTATTTTCTACATATAAACCGCATAGATTGTTTGTATAGGTATTGTTGGTTACAGTGATTTCAGTAGAATCAGATAAATAAATCCCTATACCTGGATTATCAGAGTTATCTTTAACTATACTATTCTTGACAGTGATTTGAGATGCTCCGATTGAAATCCCATAAAAATTGTGATCTTTACAAGTAACATCTGAAATTTCAGCTGTTCCGGGTTCAATATCAAAAATGGCAATTCCTACCATCCAAGCATCAACATAACAGTTCTGAATAACAAAATATTCCGTTGTATCAAGAACGTTTATACCTACATTATTCAAAGTAGTAATATTATAATTCTCTATTCTGTAGGGATCAAGTTCAGTTCCTGAACCGGGTAATGAATAATCACTGAAATTATCATTATTTTTAATTATAATAGGTCCATGTGGCGTTAAAGTTGAGTTTAAACGTGTTTGAGAAGTACTAAAGTTTGCAGCTTTGGTACTCTGAAGTGCCATGGAAGCCAAATTTAATAAAATTAAAAACGTAATTATAGTAAATAATTGTCTTTTTAATCCATTCCTCATAAGAATCATAAACTATTCGTATAGAGATTTTTAAGTTTTATTGCTAACTCAACAGAGATTGGTGGGGTGATTTTATTGTTGACTCAGCCAAAATAGGGACATTTAAGAGTATATGGAGTTAAAACCAAATTGCAATTTCAATAAAAAGATCACTATTCAAACTTAGGAAATCAACTTACAAATAAAACTCGCTTAATTACTTAACGATTTTGTGAAATAACACTTCAAACACATATTAGTAACCTATATAAGTGCATGATGTTGCACACCCGTAAAGAATACTTTGTTTTCCAAAATGTTTACTATGTTGTCGTTACAACAGATGATGTATCAAAGCTTTGTAAGTGGTGTGAATGGAAGATAATAAAAGAGAAGAAGCAGAGAAGATAAAGCTAACTATCCAAAGTTACGTGGAAGGTGTTACAGAATTTGATTTTGAGAAAGCAGAAAACTCTTGGCACCCGCAAGGATTGAAAATCCACTATGATTCAGGTTCTGATTCTCTAATAACAATTACACTGCTACAATCTAGACCTTCGTCTAAACCTTCGATAGCTATAAAACAAACAGCTGAAATTGAGAGTTTGGATATCTTTGGTCATGCAGCTTGTGTGAAACTAAAATGGTTAGTAGAAGGAGAAAAAAGGAAGAGAACTTGTGTTGATTATGTTTCTCTAATTAAGATTAAGAAAGATTGGAAAATTGTTTCAAAGATTTTTGATGTTAAAGATGCGTAATATGAAAAGGAGGCATTATATGTTTAAAGGAGAAACCCATGAAATTGAGAGTATAGAAAAAACAATTCAGTTATATGAAGAAGCTTTCAATGAATGGGATATAAGTAAATTAGTTAGGGCATTTCATCCCGATTCAATGGTTTATTGGTTTAGACCTGAAAGTAACAGATTCTATAATGGTCTTTGTTATCGTTGGGTTGAAACTTTTGTTAGAAATCAATTAGAAAAACCTGAAGTCAATTACTATGTTAATATTGAAAGAATAAGTCAATACGGAACTGTAGCTTTTGCAAGAGTTCGTTTTCTTATAGAAGACCCTCAAGATTACAGAGATACAACTGATTATCTTACATTAATGAAGTTTGATTCTCAGTGGAAGGTTGTCAACAAATCTGGACACACAATTCCTCTTAAACAAGAAGAATTAATTAAGAGAATAAATGGTGATGCCGCTATTTCCTCTAATGATTCTGAGGAAATAAAAGAGATAACCTATATCTTGGAGACTTATGCTCAAGCTTTTTATGATTGGGATATGGAAAAAATCAAACAAACGTTTCATCCCTCTATGAGATTGAATTCAGTTGATCAAGAAACTCATCAATTTAAGAATCAGTTCCGACCGTATGCAGTCTGGAGAGAGGTTCTAGAAAATCATAAAGCTGAAGGTATAACCTTTGAAACAGAGATCAAGCAAATTGATCAGAGAGGAACAGCAGCAATAGCTATTATGTATTGGAAGGCCATTACTCCTAAAGGAACAGGACACACAACAGATTTCTTAACTCTGCTTAAAATTGAGGATAGTTGGAAGATAGTAAACAAGTCTTGCCACTTTTATTTCATTGAGAGATAAATGAGTTTTTTCAAAATTTTTTTGGGGGGTTACCTCAAGAGTAATTTTAAAAACCAGCGCAAATTCTATATTTAATAGAGTTTCTAATGGTTTGCTAGAAACTAAGTGCCAAACAGCTGTTGGAAGCAAATGCCTGGAAAAGAATATACCAAAGAAGTACTCGAATTAATGGATGATATTGGTAGTATTGTCAATAATGTAAATTGGAGTACCTATTCGGAGACTAGAGTAAAGATTCTTGTTTCACAGCGAGTTGATGAATTAAAACATATTCTTGGTGAGATTCCTGATGATATTCTCATGAATTCTGATGAAGCTTCATTATTCTTTGAGAAAGTTTTAGAAAAAATTACTTTAATCTTAACCAATCTTCCACAAGATAAGTTACCTATACAATGGTACGAATTGGAATTATTCAGATTAAGGTATGCCTCTATGTATGCTTTACAATATGGTCATGCAGGGGAGTTACAGATAGCAGGTTCAGCACATGCTCTAGCAAATATGTTAATTGGAATTACAACATTAGATGTTAAGAATCTAGTGGTAGATTGGGATCATCATGAATTTCACAGAAGAAGAAAACTTGTGTTGAATTACCTGAGTTCAGCATATCTTTTCTTCTTCAGTTTATGCGATTCTCTAAATCAAATTTACAAACATGATTTAGAACATTGGATGACAGAGGGGCTAAAAGCAAGCACTCAATATATCCACTACATGGATGTTTTCTGGAACGTTCGAAAAAATATCGAATTAGCAAAGAAAATCCCAAAAGAGCGGAATTATTCTATGTACTATGCAACCTTTGCAGCAATTGATTACATTATTACTTTTTTGCTTGAACTTCAAAGGTATTTGTTTAATAAGGACATAAAAATAGAAGCAAATAGAGAGATTCTGGACTTTTCTGACCCTGAAAAATTATTAGGTTCTATGGAAAATCTTCTTAATAAAAGTGATTGGTATATCGCTGATCTAAAAGCCCATATCGATAAGGGTTTCTTCAATTTAAATGAAAATCCTTTAACAGATCATGACGTGAGCGAAACAATCTACGAGCTTGAAGTTACAAAAGCTTTCATAAAAGGTTTAAAATCTGTGTATAATATAATAACTAAAGAAAACACAATAGAGATTCAGAAAATTGAAAAGGATGTTATGCCTGAATTATGGAAATATTTGGATAAATACAAACCTCTAATGGAAAATGAGGAATTCATAAAAAGTCAGATGGCGGATGGAATAGCTGGAATGCTTGAAGAAATCATCTATTTTGGTGGTCTTATTGCTGTTTATACAGATGATTTCTCTAATATAGATAGAATGGAAAGAGAATATGCATACTTCTTTTCTAAAGAAGGTATGAAGAGGTATCCTAAACTTAATGGCCTTTATATTATTTTCATGACAACTCTGGCTTCCCGTAAAGAAGAATTTTCAAAACTTGAAGAATATGCATATAAGCTTCTAAGCCTCTCTAAAGGCTCTCTCTATGAACCAAGGAATTCTCTTGCATTTTCCTTAGCAGGTAATCTAATTTTAGTAATTAAGAAAGAAATAACTAACGAGGAATTTGCAAGGAGAATGAAAGAACTTCATGAAAGTTTTTACTTATCATTTACACCAAAACTAAATTCTGAGATAGAATTATATCTTACAAATATCTATTTAGCTCTCAACAATGAAGAAGCATCATACGATATGAGACGGTTATTATCACCTCAATACTTTGATCCTTATTCTATTTTCATTCCAGAATTTGGAAAATTCGCAGAATTGAATTCTGTTGGAGATGTAATCTACCTTCCTTTCAATTTACAGAGTGATTATATCGCAGATGTAGATGTCGAGGTCATGGAACCAGCTATTCAAAAAACAGATGAAACTGAAGCTACCATAGATTTACCTGAAACATCAACAGATTAATCAGTGAATCTGATTCCGCATTTTCTAAAAAACCCCTTTCTTAACATCAGTATATTGCTTTTTCAAACAGCAAGATGTATTTTAGTGAAATCCTTATATAACCTTAAAATGAGAAAAATCTCACTTTAGTTAGTTGAAATGACATCTCTCGAAAGTTCTGACAAAACAAAAATCCTACCAAAACATCTAGTAGCTTTAGATGTCTATAGAGGTATAGCAATCTTTGGTATGACTTTATTCCATGGATTTTTTAATTCATAGGAATTTTTAGGTACGGGAGACCTAGGTAGTTCAACTTGGGAATTACCATTTGCATTCCTGTTCTTCATATTAGTTCATTGGCGTGGATTCTTCAAAATGATTTCAGTAGCTGTCTTTTGCATACATCAACAGAATAGTGGGAAGAAGATCTATTGATCATAAAGATCCTATTCACTCTAGAGGTATTATTTATGATGTAGAACTAATCATGTTTGTAGATACCTATTCAGACGAAGAGCTATTAAAGTTGAAGGAAGAGAAGAAAGCTCTCAAAGCTAAGAAGAAGGAAGAAAAACAAACTAAGAAAGCAAAGAAATAACAAAGATTCTTCTTCCTTTTTTTCATTTTTCAATTCAAAAAATTCAGGTGAAAATTTCGTTTTATAAGTTCTAAATTTTTTTCTATTATTAACAGTTGTTAAATAAATTTTGTATATCTTATCGCATTTGGATTTTAATTTATAATTATACAACACCTTTCATATACATAATTTTCAAGGGATTGAAGGGAAAAAATGAAATTAAAAAACCTATTCTAAGATCATCACTTAAAAAAATAAAAAATAAGCAATAAAATTTTATAGATACTATTTCTAATCATAAATGTTAGAAGGTTTCTAGCTTATGATTGTAAGAAACAAAAAAGTTCAACGATTTGAGCTATTTACTATCTTGGAGGGAATCTTGTTCATATTTCTAGTGATTCTTTTTATTTTGCTTTATATTTTATATCCTGGAGAAGCAATATGTCCAGTCATACAAATTCCTGGTTTTTTATCAATAGTTATGTTAGTAGAACTTTTTTCAACTTCAAGTTGTCTAATTTATATATTCAATAGAAAATTTACAGATTTGATTGATTTCAGATACTTTGTTTATAGATTTGTAAATATCTTAACCAGTATTATTGTAGTTACTATTTATTTGGTATGGTATGGAAAAGGATGTATCATTTATGTAGGACTAAATCAATTTCTGATTTCATTAGTAATTGTAATATGTATACCATTTCTTTTTGTATTTCATTTCGTTTTTCAAAAGATAAGGAAGTTGATTTCTGGATGAAGAGAATACTAGGGAGATATAATGTATTAGAATTGCTTTTAACTGTTTCAATCTTTGGTTTTCTTTTAAAATTCATATTGCGAAAACCACCTGTAGTGTGCATTTTCTGGATACCTACAGGAATTTCTCCATTTGACATTATTTTTATTATTTATCTTAATATTATCTCCATTTTCAGTTTTGTTCTGTTTTATTATGATAGAATCAATGGGAGAAAAAATAATGTTTTTCTAAACCAACGAGTTGTTAATTTAGTTTTAAGTCTGCTAAGCCTTTTTTATTTAATCAATTGGTTTGATAAATTTTGTATTTCATATCGTATATGGGTTTCAATATATTCCTTTATCTCTCTACCATGTTGCTTGATATTTCCCTTCATTTATTTAATATTTATAAGATTTAAACAACATAAATTAGAATTAAAAATATTCAAACCTCAAAACTTAAAGAAAATTTTATCTAAGTTTTTAACCTCTTTTAAACTAATAGTATTTGAAATGCTATTAGTTATATGTGTAATTTTGTATTCGTATACTCTCCCATTTAGCTATCCTTTTTCAGTATATAGATGTGGTTTAGAACAGTTTTACGGAGTTAGATTATTAACAGTTTTCTTCTTTATCTTAGTTTTACTAATTTCTATTATTAGCTTTATAAAACCATTATTTTCTAAAGATCTAAGAATATTTGATTTATCTCCTTTGATATTGTTAAGATCTATCAATATTGTAACTGTATCGCTTGGAATAAAATATTTTATGTCCTATCAAACAGGAAATTGTATTAAAATCAGTCAAGAAGCATGGATATTGATTAAATCATTCAATTGGGTTTTAACTATTCCTTTGCTGCTATTTCTTTTTAAATGCTTAATTATCTTAATAATATACTTCATAAGAAATTCATTAAGGAAATAAGATAAAGAATTTTTATATTTTCTGGAAAATCTTCAAATGAAGAAACAACTTTTAAATAAAAAATCTAAGATAAATCTTGTGGATAATTGCAAAGTATGTGATAAAACAACAAAAATTCTCTTTATAGGAATGGAAATTCTTCTCTTTATTGCAATAATAGTTTTCTATGTTTTTGTTTTCAGAGATCATCCCGGTAGTATGGCTTGTTGGATAATTCCATCAGCTTCTTATGTTAAACCTTATTCTATTATTTTAAGCGTTTTTTCTTTTGTTCCTGTGAATATTTATTTTATTATTTCTAGAAAAACTATCAGAATCAGAAATCCAGTTGCTATTTCACGTTTAATAAATTCATCTGCTAATATCCTTGTCTTTATGATTTATCTAGGTGTAGGATCGGGTTGTACTATCTATATTCATTTGCATCTATACTTATTTATTCAATTATTGGCTATGATTATTCCATATAATTTATTGTTGTTTTTCAATAAGAAGAACCGTAAACTACTGAGGAGTTAAAAAATATCAAATCTTGATAAGACAGGAAAAAGAGAATAAGAAGACTTATCAGCGAGAAAGAAAGAAGATTTAAATTGTTCTTATTATCCATATCCAGATTCTGTAAATGTCAATGAAATTGATAATACTATCATTACTCTTCAGTAGTATTTTGTAAGATGTGAATTGCTTTTATGAGTCTATGTTCTAAGCGGCAATTTATTCCTTTTCAATTACCATTGATAACATAATCTTTTGGATAAAAATTTAGAAAAGTTTCTGGTGATTAGAAGAAAAAATTGTAGTTAGAGCATAAATATTAAAAGGAATTTTTTTAGAGAAAGTAACAGTCTCGTTTTTCAAGCTTCATTTTACTTCTTAGCTTTCAGGAAATACCAATTCTTTTTGTTTTCTATTATTTCTACTTTGAATCCAACATCTTCAGGAATCTTAATAGTGGTACCTACAGTCTGTTTTTTTGATGAAACACCATATCCAGTTCTAACAACAGTTTCATCAGGAAAAACAACCTTAATCTTAATTAGGAAAACACCTTTTTCCTTTGATATTGATGCATTCCATATCCAGAATTCTCCTTCTTGAGGGATTACTCGATATACTTCTTTGCTTACTTCTTTTCTAAAGAAGGTATGAAGAGGTATCCTAAACTTAACGGTTTATATGTTACTTTCATGACAACACTAGCTTCCTGGAAAGAAGAATTTTCAAAACTTGAAGAGTATGCATATAAGCTTCTAAGCCTCTCTGAAGGATCCCTCTATGAAGCAAGGAATTCTTTTGCATTTTCCTTAACAGGTGATCTAATTTTAGTAATTAAGAAAGAAATAACTAAAGAGGAATTTGCAAGGAGAATGGAAGAGCTTCATGAAAGTTTTTACTTATCATTTACACCAAAACTAAATTCTGAGATAGAAATATATCTTACAAATATCTATTTAGCTCTTAACAATGAAGAAGCATCATATGATATGGGATGATTATTATCACCTGAATACTTTGATCCTTATTCGATTTTCATTCCAGAATTTGGAAAATTCGCAGAAATGAACTCTCTTGGTGACATAATCTACCTTCCTTTCAATTTACAAAGTGATTATATCGCAAATGTAGATATCGAAGTTATGGAACAAGCTATTCAAAAAACAGACGAAGCTGAAACCACGACAGATTTAACTGAAACATCACCAGATTAGTCAGTGGATTTAACTCAAAAGATTCTATTTATCTTTCTTAGGTAAATATTTCATCAGCCCAGTTTTCAAGCCTTTTAGCTTTTTCTTCATCAATATATCTTCCTGTTTTAACCATTTCTGGAAAGTCCAACCAAATGGGAGATGATGTTAACCTACTTCTAAATGATTCTATTTTCTTATTTGCTGAATAAGAGGATCCTTTGAAAGCATAACAGATAATAACATTGTCAACTTGTCTAAAAACAAGTAAATAATTCTGATGCTCTATTCTTCTCAATGAACCTTTTGTGGAAAACACTTCTTGAATAATATTATTTATTGCAGTCAAAAATCCTGAGAAGAGAATCTGGTTAACTTGATCTTCATCACCAAATTGATAAGAGAAAAAGGGGATACCATTTTCATCAAGTATCATCAACATAACAGGTGTGTCATTTTCTATTTCTTCTAAATCAAAGGTAGCTCTATTTATCATATTTAGAATCAATTTATCAACTTGTGAAGCCTTTATTCTATCTGCAAGACTTGCATTTTCTTCGATGATATTTTTCCAGCTAGTATATTCGGTTAATATTGCGTCATGATCACTTGAAATTTTTCTTGCCAAATTCTCTAAATTCTGACCTTCAGCTATGATTTGTGCTTGAGACAAAAATCCTGTTGCTTTGTCAATATCAGCATCTACCAATGCAAGCCTCCCTTTTAACCAATACACTTCAGCTAGAAGAGATCTTGAAATCTGTTCTTTCGCTATTTCAAGCAATTTATCTGATATTTCTTCTAGATCTTCCAGAATTTCAGGATTGTTAGTGAACCTTAATTCATAGAGCAAAATTTCACAAAGATTCAACATCGCATGGATATTGATTTCTTGATAGACAAGATTCTTCCCAATTATATATTCCAGAATTTCTTGGGCTTTACCTAAGCTAGTAAATCTATTTGTTTTTTTATGAAATACAGCTTCGGACAATTGAGTATAATAGCATATCATAGTGTCTTGTTGATTTTTTGATGCGTTTCTAGATATGTCAAGATGCTCCTTTGCTTCAAAGAAATTATCTCTACTTAACAAAATATTAATAAGATAAAAGAGAGATTCTACAACGGTAAATTTAAAATTTATTTCGAGAGCTCTTTCTAAACTCTTTGTAAAATTCTCAAAGGAATTATCATAATCTCCTTGACTATAATAGACTATTCCTACATTGTTGTAAGTAATGGCCATACCATAATTATTATCTATTTCTTGATGAAGTATTAGAGCAGTATCGAAGAATTGCAAAGCTTGGGCAAAATCACCCTTTAACCTGTGAATCTCTCCTATTGCAACTAGTGAGTTTGCCATTATACTGTGGTCATTCAGTTTTTTTCCGATTTCTAAACTCTTGTCAAGAATCTCATGTGAATTATCCAATTTTCCCTGGTATGTTAGAATTTTTCCCTTACGAAATAGGCTTCTTGCATAAAGAACTTCATTGTCAATCTCATCTGAAAGATTCAAGCTTTTGTTGACATACTTAACTGATCTTTTCAAATCAGTGAAACAATAAATACAACTTTTGTGAAACTGAATTTGTGTTTCAATTTCCTTCATAACAGATGTTTCTTCTCCAATTATTGCGTTTTTTGCGTATTTTTGTACTCTTTCTATCATTAGAAGACTTTCTTCGAATTTACCTAGCCTCCAAAGAGATTCAATAATTACAAAGTAGAGATCAAATTTCTGAGTGAAAGAAATCAGTGTTTCACCAAATAGATTAAGTGTGTGCTGAGCATGGGAAATGCTATCATCAAAGTACCCCAAATGGGTGAGAATGAATGATTTACGATACATCAGTTCTGCGAAATCTCCCTCAGTTATAGAGGGAGTCTCCTCTAATAGAGCGATTTCTTCCATAGCTTCCTTATAAC
Source organism: Candidatus Heimdallarchaeota archaeon (assembly GCA_019057375.1). Taxonomy (GTDB): domain Archaea; phylum Asgardarchaeota; class Heimdallarchaeia; order Heimdallarchaeales; family Heimdallarchaeaceae; genus UBA460. Next base: position 9,334 of record DXJF01000020.1, on the reverse strand, counting down.
TGTAAGAATTCATTAAGGAATCTATCTTTTCGAGCTGAGTATTGTTTTCTGTAAATTATACCACTCTCACATTTTGCAGTTACATAGTGTAAAAAAAGGTATATTAAATATCTCTCATTGAAGGCTATATAATCGCATTCAAAAAGTGCAACCTAATAACAAGTTAAATTCAATAAAGGAAAGTAGAAAAAAGATGGAAAAAGGAGAGTAAGGATCAAATGGAACTGAATTTTGTTTGTATTTTTTTGAAAGCCGTAGATCTTAACAAGTATCTAGCAAGCTCCGTAAAAGCACAAAAACCTATGGTGAATCCTAGAATATACAACCAGTCTTCACCTGAGAGGAGATAAGCAACATTAAATTCCTTAAATCCGCTGAAAATCATCTGTAAACCAGGAATATATATTACGAGAAGCAAAAGTACCCATGACAAAACAATTGCACCAATTAGATACTTATTTTTGAAGGGTTTAGATTTTAATAGAGGAGTTTCATTATTATTCCTTGCAACGAAAACAAACCAAAGTTCGAACGAAAGAGTGGCGATAAATGCAAGCATTTGCGAATAAGCAACCACTGCGTGTTTGAATTCTTCAGGGGATAGTGTTAATCCATTTTTTAAAGCCCAGTTAGTTATAACTCTATCACCAATTCCTAAATAGCCAATTAAGAAGGTAGAAACAGTAGCAAAGAAAGCGACAATACCAGCTAAAAATGCAAAAACATAAATATCCTTTACAAAGGATTTTTGTTTCCCTCTTGGAGGACGAGCCATTAATTCGGGATCATAAGGGTCAAAAGATAAGGAAAGAGCTGGTAAGGCATCAGTAAGAAGATTAAGAAACAAAATTTGCAAAGGTAATAAAGGTAAGATGCGAAAAGTAGCAAAAATGATAAGAACTGTAAAGATTTCGTCAAAATTACAACTTAAGAGATAACGGATAAACTTCTTCATGTTTTCAAAGATATTGCGACCTTCTTCAACAGCATCAACAATAGTATTGAAGGCATCATCAGTAATAACCATGTCAGCAACCTCTTTTGTGACATCAGTGCCTGTGATTCCCATTGCCACACCAATGTCTGCCTTCTTTAGAGCAGGGGCATCATTGACTCCATCACCGGTCACAGCGACTATATGCTCCTTCTCTTGTAATGTTTCTACTACTCTGAATTTGTCTTTTGGACTCATTCTGCTATAAACTTTAATTTGATTTATTTTCTCTTTTAGTTCTTCATCAGTCATTAAAGAGAATTCTTCACCATTCACTACAAGGTCTTCTTCACTTTTAATAATTCCAATTTCTTCTGCAACTGCAATTGCTGTAGCTTTCTGATCCCCTGTAATCATTACTGTTGTTATCCCAGCCATTTCACATTCTTCTATTGCTTCTTTCACTTCTGGTCTTGCTGGGTCTATCATCCCTGTTAATCCAAGGAAAATCAAATTATCTTCTATTGTTTGAACATCTTCTTTATTATAATCTTCAGGTAATTCCTTATATGCTACTCCTAAAACCCTTAAAGCTCTACTGGACATTTCTAGATTAGCATCCATGATTGTTTTTTCTAATTCTCTCGATATCTTTTTTGTTTTACTGTTGCTCATGATTTTATTACATCTAGTCAGGACAATCTGTGGACTTCCTTTCATGTATGCAACTTTCTTTCCATTATCTAGATTTATTGTTGTCATCCTTTTCCTTTCAGAATCGAAGAAAATCTCATGATCCCTCTCTTTTAACATTGTTTTTGTATATCCTGCTTTTTCAGCTAAAACAACTAAAGCAGCTTCAGTTGGATCACCTTTAATGTCTATTTTATCCTCATTACGTAGAACCCCTGAATTATTACAATTATAAGCAGTTTCTATTAGTTTGTTCAAAGAAGGAGTTTCTAATGGATCAATTTTAGTACCATTTTGAGTAAAATCTCCATCTAGCAGATATCCTGAACCTCCAATAGCTGTTTTACCATCTATTGTCCAAATTTCTTTAACTGTCATCTCATTTCTTGTTAAGGTTCCTGTTTTGTCTGAGCAAATGTAATCTACTGATCCTAGAGTTTCTACGGCAGGTAACCTTGAAACAATAGTTTTTCTCTTAGCCATTCTTGAAACACCAACCGCTAATGTAATAACAATGGCTGCTGGTAATCCCTCTGGTACTGCTGAGATGGCTAGAGCAACAGCTACTTCAAAGCTCTCCAAAGCAGATTCTCCAAGACCTATATTGATAGCCATTACAAGAGCACAGATTACTAAAATGATTATTCCCAAGACTTTGCCTAATTTGTCAAGAGCTTTTTGTAAAGGTGTTAGCTCTTGCTTAACTTGTGTTAGCTGAGCTATTTTCCCGATCTCAGTAGACATTCCAGTCGCTACTACAACTGCTTGAGCTCTCCCATAAACGCATGTTGTTCCACTATAAATCATATTTTTCCTATCGTGAAGTCTAGCATCCTCAACAACAAGTTCTAGATTTTTAGTTATAGATGATGATTCTCCTGTTAGAGGAGCTTCATCAATTTTGAGATTATTTGCAGAAATTAACCTACAGTCAGCTGGGATCTTATCACCAACTTCCAAAATCACTATATCTCCAGGCACAAGATCACAACTATGGATAATCTCTTCTTTACCAGCTCTGAATACAACAACGTCTTGATCGAAATATTCTTTCAACTTCTCTAGAGCTTGATTTGATCTAAAGTTCTGAACAAAACCTATAATTGCGTTAATTATTATTATTGCAAAAATAGCTATTGCATCAATAATCTCTTCAGCTTCTTCCCCCTGAAAATACTTGCTCAAGCCTATTCCTAGACTAATAAATCCTGCAACTGCAAGTAGTATCACCAAGAAACCGGTGAATTGCTCAATAATCATTTTGAGAATTTTAAATCGTTCAGTTATTGTAAGTTTATTTGGACCATAAATATGAAATTTACTTATGACTTCAGTTTCTTCTAATCCTTTGTCACTAGTTCCTAGTTTTTCATATATTTCCTTGTTTTTCATGCTATGCCAAGGAATTATCTCTCTTTCTAATGTCACTTGGTTTTGCTTTTTACTTCTCTTTGACATCTCTACAACCTTATTGAACTATACTTTACACGCAGTAAAATGGGCGTTTACTTCATCATTAAAAAATTTATTGAAAGCGATATCGATATAAATCAGCCACTATTTATAATTATAGTCTTTCAATGATATGTATAATTATTCAGCGATGATTATAGATGATGGGTTAAATATTTTTCATTAAAGGTTGAACTATCTAAATTATATAAATTAATATATAAATCATTTTTTCGCTTTTAGGAAAAACCAGTTCTTTTTATTTTCTACAACTTCAACTTTGAATCCACTATTTTCAAGGGTTTCTTTTGTACTATTAATTGTCTGTTTCTTTGAAGAAACGCCATAACCAGTTCTAACAACTTTCTTATCAGGTAATACTGCTTTAATTTTGATGAAGAACACTCCTTTTTCTTTAGAAATAGAAGAATCCCACACCCAGAATTCTCCATGAGGTTTTAACACCCTATATACTTCTTTGCATACTTCTATTTTGTCTTCACTTGACATATACATTATGCTGAAAAACGAAGTTGCATTGTCGAAATGATCATTAGAATAATCCAAATCTTTTGCATCTGCAAGAACCCAAGTAGCTTCAGGAGCTTTATGCTTAGCTTCATCTATTTCTCTTTGATGCTTATCTATAGCTGTAACTCGTTCTCTCCCAATTTGAGCAATGATACCCTCTCCCCCTCCACCGATATCAATTATATTCCCTTTAGGAATAGATTTCAAAATAATCTTTTGCATCCTTTTTACAACTAGTTGGGATATGAAAGATACGATCTGGAGGAGTTTCTGCATTCTAGATCTTTCACTCATAATAGTCTCTTGAAATGATTGAATAAAAACACTTTCCCAATAATAATTATGAATGACCATTATTCTTTTAAATCTTAAATATTGACCAGATTTAGCATGGTAAAGAGAGTTATCAAAGCAGCACCAGATTATTTAGCCCTAAACTTTTTTGATTTTATTAGACATTTTACTAATCTTCTTACTTCTAAAGAATATGATCTTTGGATAGAATCCAATAAACATACAACAATTTTAGGTTATTCATGTAGAGGATTATTTGAAGTTTGTATGCAGTATTTTTATAAAGAAGATTTGGTGGTTGCAACAACACCAATCCAGCACACATCATTTAGGAACATTTTGGAAAAGTATGTTAAACCAGAAAACATTCACATTATTAGATTAAATAAAAACTACAATGAAATAGAAGAAATTCCTCAGATGAAAAAATGTGATTTAGTAGTTATAACACATTTATTCGGTCAGGATATAGATTTATCAGTGCTATCAGAATTTAAAAAGAAACATAACTGTATTATTATAGAAGATAGAGTACAGGGAGGAACACTTGATTTACTTTCATGTCATGAAATTGTTGATATTCCAATATACTCAATGGGCATGGATAAAAGACCGATTGCTCTTGGGGGAGGATTTATGCATATTAATAATCAACATGAGGAATTAATAGAAGGTACAAAAAAGATAATTAAAGCATTACCCATAGAAAAGACAGGTAAAAGATTTAAAGAAATGGTGAAGAAGCTACCCACTTTTCTATTTTATAATAGTCGAATCTTCTTAGTTTTATTTGTTGAGCTACTTAGAGTAGCATCTTTCTTCAATAGGAATATTAGTTTGTTGAAATTTGCTAAAGCTTACAGAGCAAAAAACCCTGGATTTGATCGAGAAACCTTCTTGAGTAAACCTTCTCAAGGTTTGCTAAAATCAATGTATCAGAATTTGGACAACTATAAACAAATGGAAAGCTTGTTTGCTAAAAAATATTCATATTTCATCGAATGTTTAGATCCTGAGATTATACCCTATTTCTTCCCTTGGTATAAAGGAAAGAGCAGTTTATCGCCTTATAATACGATACAAATTGAAGAACAGCTAGTGGATCAGTTCTTAGAGTTCTTAACTGAATATGACATATCCTGTATAACAAACCCTACTTATAAAGTGTTTAATCATTCTTATGAGAATAAAGAAATAGATGTCAAATTCAATAATGGTATAGTATACATTCCATCGACTCCTAACATGAAAAAAAGAGAGATAAGATATCTAGCTAATAAGTTGAAAGAATTTTATAATTTAGTTCAACAGTAGATTTTAGGTATTTTATCTATGACTTATTTAGTGAAGGGGAGGAAGATTTCTAAATAGGTAAAGTTTTCCTCTTCAAACAGTTATTAATAATTATTCTGCATTTATAAAAGGAAACTCATGGAAATAATAGCTCTAGCTATGGGTATCGTAATAGTTGCGTTCCTTCTAGGAGTTCTTATTAGCTCTTTATCTGGATCTAAATAGAAATTGGTTATATTATTAATTATAGTAATTGTAACAATTATAGCTTCAATATTTATAGGTATATTGTTAATAAGCGGTGGTGGCTATGGTCAAGTATTTGCAATCTTTATTGCAGTTTCACTGGGGTGTTTTGATGTTCCCTTCTTCTTGGGAGCATTATTAGGTAGAAAATCTTAATATTAATATTCGCTCAGTAAGATTGTAACCTTCCTCATTTCTAATTTCACCAAGAACTTACAGTTATTATCCAATCAATTTTTGCAACTTGATTAAATCCCTTACTGGAGCATCTACTTTAACAAGTTTCTTTCTAAACGCTTTGAAACCGTCGATTTCACCTCGCATGAGACCAATAAAAACTGTTCCAGAAAGAGTGTAGAATATGTCAGGATTCTCTACTTTGCCTTCTTTTAATTCTCCAGGTATTCCACCCTTTATTTCAAAGTACCAAAATTCGTCAAGGTCTGTGAAATGATAGAGCATAGTTTTATTCCATTTCTTGAATGCCTTTATGTTCTCTTTTTTCATCATTTTCAGACGGGTTTCATTCAAAACCTCAAGAACTAGTTTCTTATCCATCGGTGATGACTCATCTATTTCTAAATCATCATCACTACTTTCATCGAAATCTTTAGGTTTAATTCGTGCTTCAGATTTATCAAGCATAGGCAAGAAGATTTCACGTTCATCTTCACGAAGTTCAATTGCTCCATAAGAGCAATGATGATAACATTGACCACATCCAATACAGAGTTTATCGTCTATTTCAGCCTTACCTGATGGACCTATTGTAATAGATCTCACAGGACAAAATTCAACACAAACACTACAACCTGAACAGACCTCAGGATCAGGAATGACTGCTCTATGAAAGGATTTGAGGATATAGGGCAAGTAACCTCGATTATAATTACCAATTATTCCGCAACAATCCCAGCAACAATTGCAAAATATGTCAAATGGATATTTAGTTTGAAAATCTTTTATTGGTATGGTTCTTGTAGTTTGATGAATTGCTCCTTTTTCCTGGAAGGTTTTGATTCTAGAAATAGCTTCCTCTTTTGTTATTGGTTTAGCAATACCTTGCTTCTGAAGATGCTCTGCAGCAGGTCCAATAGAGATACAGGTTTCTAAAGGCATCTCAGCTCGACATGAATCTCCAATCAATTCCTTTTCGAATCTACAGAAGCAATTGCCTACTGTAATGGTTTCATTGTCATCTAGTTCTTCAAAAATAGACAGGATGCTGTTTGTAGAAAAGATAATATTTTCATAAGGATCTACTTTTTGTTTTACTTCAATAGTTGTTGTTTTAGGCTTTTTTACCGCAAGAACCTTTATGTGAGGTCCAACATCTCTCATGAGCTCGTTTATCACTTCTTCATTTCCAAATCTATAAGCTGCTTCAAAGAGCTCTTCAACTCTTTCCGCAAAAAGTTTTGTTTCCGCATTCTCCTCTCCCCTCATCAAGTACAATTCAAACCATCCAGGAAAGATTGACATGATATTATAGACATCTTTTCCTGATTCGTTTTTAATAATTGCAATTGGTCCTTTGTAAACTAAAGAATCAATCAATCCTTTAATTTGATCTTTGGGTAAGTCAATTCTCTTTAATAAACTCTCCAAAGAGTGACTTCCTCCTCCCATTTTAAGCATGAAATCAATTTGTTCAGGACTAAGAACAGCATCAAAAATATGGAATAATTCATCACTTGTTTGCATTGGATGAATTGATTGTTCATTCATTAGATCTGCCAATTCTTCAATTGTATCCTTATGTGTACGCCATTCCCTTCCTCGAGAATCAACTGTTCTTTGTTGCTGGTGTGTATCGACTGGATTTTTCATCGAAACACCTACTCAAATCAGTAGATAAAAAGGCTTTCCCAGAGTTATTTATGAGAATACAAAGAAGTATTTTTACAGATGTAAAATTAGAGAAAAAGAGATAACTCCCTTCAATACAATAAATTCTATATTTTCTTTTTGTTTCTTCTATTTTGATATAATCACTTCTTCTACAAGTTTTGTTTAAACCAGTCTAATGCCTCTTTGATGGCTATATTATGAGCTGTATGTTCCATTGTATTGAAGATTGAAGCGTATTTTGTTCCATCAATTATAAATGGTTGTTTCCATTCATATGTTAGTTCTTTAAGTTCCTTCACGATAGGTATAAATGGTGCTAAAATCTTAATTGTGTTTTCACTCAATGCTTTCATATTTGGTTCTTGATTCAACTCTTGAAAGATCATAGTGAGGAATTCTCGACCTGTGACTGGTTCAGCCCCTGCGACATGAAATATTTGTCCATAAGAATCAGGATTTTCTGATGCTGTTACCATTCCTTTTGCTGCATCATCTATATAAATCAATGAATGTTTCTTGTCTAAATCTACTAACCATGTTGCTGCTTTACCTTTAACTGGATTTTCTAGTAGTGGTTTGGTAAATCCATTAACAACATTAGGACCATAAAAATCTCCAAAGCGTACGATGGCTGCGTTGATTTCACCTTTAGAATGAGCATCTAGTATTTGTTTTGCTAAGCGTATGCGAAGCTTTCCCTTCTTACCTTTAGCATTTAGAGGATGTGTTTCAGATATCTTATCCCCTTGCATTTCTCCATACATGTACAGATTATCTGCAAAGACTAGATTAACCCCTGCTTCCTTAACAGCTGCTAGAATGTTATTGTTAATAATTGGGAATTCTTTTAACCATTTTGTATAAAGAACGTTAACACAATGATAAACTACATCTGCACCTTGAACAGCTGTTAAAGTTTGTTCCTGGTCCATTAAATCAGCTTGTCTGATTTCAACATCAATATTTTGAAATAATTTCCTTGCTTTCTGAAGATTTCTTGTTACAGCAATTACAGATCTTTCTCTCTTCGCAAGTTCAAAAACAACTGCCGAACCAAGCCCTCCTGTAGCGCCTAATACAACAGCTGTTCCATCAATTTTCTTTTGGTTTTTATTACTCAGCTCTTACACCTTTACCGAACGATGTTCGATTATCTTTTCTCTGCAGCATATATAAATATTCCTAAACGAACAAAGTTCGGTTAAGTAAACTTTATTAAAGTGTTTAATAACAATCAATTATGAGCAAGAATAAGAAGACTAGAGCGAGATCAGCAGAAGCAAAGAAAAAGCAATTTCAGCGCATAATTAAAGCAGGTAGGGAACTTTTTCTGAAACATGGTCCTGAAGGTGTGAGTATGCGTAAGCTAGCACAGAAGCTGGACATGGGTCAAGCAAGTCTTTATACGTACATTTCTAGTAAAAGGGAATTATGGTTCGCGATTCTAAGAAATGATTTTGGTAAATTTGAACTCGGGATGGCAAAAATCATGCAAGACCATAAAGGAAATTACAAAGAACTTCTAGAAAAGATTGCTCAGTTTTATCTTGAATTTGCAAAGGAAGATGAGAAACGTTACAAAATGATGTTTCAAACTCAAGCTCCTCAAGCAGAAAGAACAGGATTACTCGAACAACAATATGATTCTAAGTCTATTTATTATTTAAACGAAATCGTTCAAAAAGCGGTAGATGCGGGAGAAATAAAAGAGAAAGACGTTGGTAAATTGTCTTTTTTCATTTGGGGAATTGTTCATGGAACCGTGAGTGTTATTCAAACCGAATTTTTTGGAGATCAAGAACAAATACCGGAATATGGTAATATAGATGAATATCATCAGTTTGCATTAAAATATATTCGAAAAATGCTTAGTGAGATGTAATGATCAGTAAATTTTTTTTAGAACTCCAATTCAATTAATCTATGCCGGTTATCGGACATTTCACAATAGGTTAAACTCACGATTTTAAATATTTTAAGGCGATTCTGTTTACTTAATTGTGATAATGCAGAATATAAATATTACATGCAGTCAACTTT
>DXJF01000156.1 GCA_019057375.1 Candidatus Heimdallarchaeota archaeon | reverse complement strand
TTCTCAATATCATCAAGTGTCATACCTGTACCATTATCCTCAACAGCAATTAATTGGTTAGTATAATCAAATATGATGTAAACCTTTGTTGCATCAGCATCATATGCATTCTTGATTAATTCAACCAAAGCAATACATTCATTTGCAATCAAATCCTTACCTATTGTCTTGATGATTCTTCCTTTTGGTTTAAACACAAGCTTTGCCAAACTCTCCACCATTTAGCTTAAGATTTCTATTACTATTAATTTTTTCTGTTGTTTGTATTAACTAAAAAACGATTATTTCATTATAATGCAAGCTCCACTTCCTTCCAAGAAAGAGGTATTATTTGTTTTTTTCCAGAATTATTGTTAGGTTATATTCTATTTTTATTCTGGAATTCATCTATACCATCATGCCATTTTTCTGTAATTCTCTGTATATTTAGAACTAATTTATAATGAATTTCGTTTTGGAATGAAATTGAAACTGGATCTTCCTTTTGGAAGATTGACATAGTTTTCTCGAAAGTTTCAAAGAATAAAGAATTGAAATCTGAAGTTATCTTCTTTTGGAATGCTATATACTCTTGTAATCCAACTGCGTTAGGATAAAACTTCTTTAATACTTCAATTTCCAATCTATGATATCGAAGACGTGATAAAACACCCTCATTTGTGTGCATCCATTTCCTAAATATCTTGTATACAGACTTATGAAATTCTTCAAGAATGGGGTCAAGAAAATCATAATCAGGATTTATTACTGAACTTTTCAACCTATTTTCTGCTAAGAGTAGATTTTCAATTTTGGTTTCAGCATAAGGAATCATCTTACAAAAAACTACAGGGGTGTCAGTTATTCTTGATACTTTTTTCAGAAATGAGATGTTTTCATTTACTTTTTCAAAAGTACTGTAAGGATTAAATAACATAAATCCATATTCTAATGTTAGGTCTAAATCTTCAAGGATTTTGACAGCATTGATGTGATCTTCAGCAGTTAGTTTTTTGTTAAAAATTTCTAATTCTTCATCTATACCTGATTCAATTCCCAGATAGACTGTAGATAAACCAACTTCTTTCATTGATTCGAAAAGATCAGAGCTTACTTCATCAGATCTACAATTAATTTTCCACAAGATTTTATTAGAAAATTGTTGTTCTTTAAGCAAAGTAATGAAATTGTTTATCCATTCTTGACCTTTCTTACCAGGTAAAACAAAATCATCATCTTGAAAAAGAAAAATCGAAATATCACTCTTTTCATATAAGTCTTTCATTTCGAGAATTACATTGTTAGGCGATCTAAATCGTCTTAATTTTCCTGGTGGTGTTGAATAAAATTTTCGAACACTGCAAAAAGAGCAGTTTCTAATACATCCTCTACTAGCGAGTAGAAAGGAGATATTCTTGTTCATACATTCATACGTTCTTAATTTTGGTCTGTATGGAAAAGGAAGGGTATCAAGATCCTGAATCAAGGGCCGTAATTCATTTGAATGTGGAGTACTGTCTTCGATAAAAGCAATTCCAGAAATAGATCTCCAATCCTCTCTTATCTTTATTCTGTTTGCGAGTTCACAGATCGTATGTTCTCCTTCAAATCTCACAACAGAGTCTATTTCTGGTATATGTTCCAGTAAATCATCATACCTTAAACTAGGATAATGCCCACCAACTGTAAAATGACTAGAAATTCCATTGTTTCTTAGAAATTCAACTAATTCTTTCAATCTAAATAGGTTATATTGGAAGATTAGCGAGAACCCAACAATCATTGAATCTGCTTCTTTTATTTGTTCTAGGATTATACTATCCTCTAAACCGAAGTCTATTATTAGAATATCATAGCCTTGAGAAATCAGCATAGAACTTAAGTATCCAATGCCAAGATTTTCTTGGTTTATGTGGGCAACGAAAGTAACCTTGTTTTCATTCATAAATGTAAGACCTATAGCATTTCCATAATTCCCTTATACAAATCAAGTTGTTCCTTCTGAAGTTCCAAATCCAGTTGAATTTGCTTTATTCTCAGTTTAATTTGTGCCTCTATCACTTTTACCCATTTGTCTTTACTAAGTACTCTGTAAAGATCAGGAGGTGGATCAGCGATGAGATCAATCTTTCTGATTATTTTTTCACGAAATTCTGGGATTTCAATTCTCTCTTCCTTCATGACATCACCAAAGATATTGTATGTAATTGTCACTATATGACGTTTTTGTGATGACACTTACAGCAATAAATACGGACAAAGTGATTTATGAATCTTTTTGGGATTGATTAAAATATATACTAACAGTTTACCTTACGTTAAGGTCCCCTTCTAGGTAATTCCAAACTCTTTGAATATGTCTTCTTACTGTAAATATCTCCTCTTCCAAAAAAGAGGTGCTTCTACTATGTAATTTGAATGTTGTTTGTAAATTTTAAAGATGAAATCAAATGTTGTGTAATCAACTCAAATCAAGAATTTAATTATACGACTCTCAATAGAGAGAAAAAAAAGATAATTAAGAAGAATTACTATTCAGCTACATCAACTTGTTTTTGAGTTTCATCGATTGTTTTAGCAGTATGTGAACCAGTTAGAACTACAGGTAAATCTATATAAATTTCTGCATCTGTTGCAATAAAGAATTGTTTGATTTCTCCCTTTAGGTCATCAAGCTCACATACAACCCAATCTTGAATAGTATATTCATATAGTTTTGGTTTTGCTTTGATTTGACGTTCGCTTGCAATGTGAAATCCTACAAGAAGATGGAAAGCATTTGGTAGCATTTTACGTGGAGACATTGTCACTCTAAATGCCTGAACATCTGACATAGCGTCAGAATAAGCTTTGCACTCTAAACACATGGTTGTAGCTCTGGTTAAACTTTTTCTATTATCTGTTATCTTAAGTTCAGCTTGAATATCAGGAAATTTAGTAGAACGATCAATTTTTAGCGAAAAGTTGTAATCTATAAGATTAACTGTATCTGTGTAAGTAAATTTATCAATTTCATCCCTTAGCATGTTTTCTAGTTGTGTGCCAGCAGCTGCATGAGTAGCAGCTATAATGATGGATTTCTTTTGAGTGCCAGATTTTGATTTTTTTGTCACAGAAATAGCATTCATAACATTAGAAAATACATGAGAGAGAATGGAAAGGAGTTCGACATAGTTCTTATCTCTATAACTTCCTGATTTGATCTTAACCTTACCTAATTGATTCACCAAAGTTCTATAACTCATAATTTTTTTTCCTGATGACATAATTGCTGCCTCTTAGGTATCAATTTCTTTTTTTTCATTCTCTTTATTCTTCTTTTCTTCATCCTCTTCATCTTTTTTCTTTAAGAAGTCATACCAGCGTGAATCTCGTTCATTTGATTTAGGTTTCTTCTTGTTTTTTCTTGAAATTAATCCACTTACAACTGGTTTAGTACTAGAATTTCCATCTATTACTACTATTTTTTCCGTTTCTGGCCAATGTTTTATGTCTAATTTCTTCTCTTTGAGTAGTTCTTTTAGGCGTCTATTAGTTAGACGAAGCTGTTCTTTTTCTTCGAATGCCTTCATTACATCTAGTTCTCGGTGTGCTAGTTTGAATCCTTCTAAAGCAGTGCCTGTTCCAGGTTCAATATCAACAATAAGATTATTAGTATCTACAACAAATTTTCTTACTTGATCTAATCTGAATAAGTATTCTGGATAATAGGAGTTAAATAATTCCTCATCCTGGAAAAGCTGAGATATTGCATCTTCAAAATTCTCTTTATTTAGAGCTATAAAGTATCTAAGTCTCAATTCAGGTACAATTTCTACCATTTCATCCTTTATGTCTTCTGAAATACTGAAATCTTCTATTTCTTCTTTCATAATCTCAAATTCTTTGGTGTATTTCTTTAAGAGTGCATCCATTAACATGGGTGTTTCGGGGTGTTCTGGATCAAAATACAGGTAAGGTGTTTTCAATATATGAAGTATTAGTGCTATATCAGAACTTGTGAATTCAGGTTTGAGATAAAAAATAGCATAATTGCTATAATATCCAATTGGTCCTGCTGGATTTATCAAATCTGATAATCTAACTATATCTTCAGAATCTCTGAAATCAAATTCTCCATCCAATTCACTTATTGATACTTCATCAACGTTAGCCCACATCTGATTTATTGCTCTTCCAACATTTCTCCATCTTTGTTGAAGCTCAATTTCTTCTATGAAACCTTCATTTCCTTCGATTATAATCAGTTTGACAAGCCATTCTGCTAAATTCAAATTGACAGCACAAAATTCGTAGAACATCCATGTAAGAAAGCTCATACTATCTCTGTTTCTTAGCAATAATGCCCAAAATACTTTCTGAGCTGCATCTAATGTATCCAAATCATTATCCAGATTAGTAACTAATCTTTCAATTATTCTGGGTACAATGGTTAAAGACCATTCATTCCAATCCACTTCCATAGAAATAGTAGTTTCAATTTTCTCACGCAACT
>DXJF01000155.1 GCA_019057375.1 Candidatus Heimdallarchaeota archaeon | reverse complement strand
TTTCCCTACACGACGCTCTTCCGATCTAGTTTTTATTTGCTCTGTAGTATTTGGTGAAACAATAACCTTTGCACCAAGTTCTATAAAGAAGGTTGTCCACATGGGAAAGAATTTGTAGAACAACAGAGCTCTGGGTATTCCCACTTTCATGGTTAAATTTACCACCATGGAATCATATGGTCAATCTTGAATCTTAGATGAAGTTTTATTTAAACAATTTCTCTTTTCTTCTCTAAAGAATATTAAAAACAAAAATTGCATTCTTACTTCGTAATGGGAGGAAAAATTTGAATCAAAAAAAAAAATTAGAAATATTCAATTTAAAGAAGCGATTTTAGAATTACTTAAAAATGACTCAACAATAAGAAGAAGTTAAATAATCTAATCCTTTTTATTATATACTCATGAAAAAGAGAAAAATAAGAGAAAATGTCTTTTGGTTAGGTGCAATTGATTGGGATAGAAGGTTGTTTGATTCCCTTATACCTCTTCCTGATGGAACCAGTTACAATTCATATTTGATTATAGGTAGTGAAAAGAATGTTCTAATTGACACTGTAGATCCAAAAATGATTAATATACTCTTGACTCAATTGAAAGATGTTGAAAAAATAGATTACATTGTATCTAGCCATACAGAACAAGATCATTCAGGAGCAATACCAACAGTTCTTAAGAAATATCCTTCTGCATTAGTTCTCGCAACTAAAAAAGGAAAAGAAATGCTAATAGATCATTTATTGATTTCTCCAGAACAAATACAGATTGTAGAAGACGGGGAGGAAATTTCTTTAGGGGATAAGACTTTAAAATTCATCCATACTCCTTGGGTTCATTGGCCAGAAACAATGGTTTCTTACCTTGTAGAAGATAAGATACTCTTTTCTTGTGACTTTTTTGGCTCACATGTTGCAACAACTGATCTCTATGTTAGAGATGAAGGATTAGTCTATGAAGCTGCTAAAAGATATTTTGCTGAAATAATGATGCCTTTCAGTAAAATTATTCGAAAAAACATTGAGAAAGTAAAAAAAATGGAAATTCAATTGATAGCTCCTAGTCATGGTCCTATCTATGACAAACCCTCTTTCATAATAGATGCTTATGAAGATTGGATTTCAGATACTCCAAAAAATGTTGTTGTTATTCCTTATGTATCAATGCACGGAAGCACAAGGATCATGGTTGAATACTTAGTTGGTGCTCTAGCAAAAAAAGATGTAACTGTCTATCAGTTTGATTTAGCTGTTGTAGATATAGGTAAACTTGCTATAACTCTAGTTGATGCAGCTACGGTGATTCTTGGCACTCCAACAGTTCATGCTGGTCCACACCCATTAGCAGTTTATGCAACCTATCTACTAAATGCTTTGAAACCAAAAATTAAACTAATTTCAGTTATTGGCTCTTATGGATGGTTTACAAAGACCATTGACCAAGTTGTCAGCATGGTACCTGGATTAAAGGAAGTTGAGATTTTAGAACCTGTTTATACCAAAGGTCACCCAAAAGAAGAGGATTTTAAAGCATTAGATATAATGGCAGAAAAAATAGTTGAAAAACACAAAGAGCTAAATCTCTTTTAATAGTCTCACTTTTTTGTGACTTTTCCTATCAGTTGCTTTTTTTACCAGATATCTTTCTTGAATTGAAACAAACTAAATGACTACAACCCCAAAGCTATTAGAAAGATTGAATACGCCACACCCAACACTCCACATGCTAATGTTAAAGGTAGCATCCTTTTTACATATTTGAGAAAGGATATAGGATATCCTTCCCTATTGAGTATCTCTAGTGACATTAGAATAGTAATTGATCCAAGAGGGGTCAATGCACCCCCGATATTCCCAGAAAGAACAAAACCGAACCATAAACCGGTTAATAATCCAGCGGGTAAAGCCTTAAAGATATAGGAGAAAATAAGTGCCGCTGAAAAACTATTCAAAAATCCTGCGATTGGTAAACCTACAGCACCGATAATTACTGCAACCAAAATTAAACCTCCTGTTGTTGGGTCTGGACCTAGCACACCTGTAAGCATATTAGTTAATGGTAGTAAAGCTCCAGCAGCGGTTAAAAGTCCCATTAAAACAAATAAAGCGATAGCAAAAATAATCATCTCCCATTCGACTCCTTCTCGAAGATAACGTTTCAAATCTGTTCTGAATAGAAAAAGACCGAAAAAGACCGATATCAAAGCCATTAGAGCGACATCTAGAGGATTACTTGGAATGCTTGTAAGTAAAAATCCTACAAAAAGAAAGCTGAGTAGAATTAATGATTTCCAGATGTTTTTTCTATCAGCAATACCTGACCAAGGATTAATTCTTCCTATTTGTTCTTTTTTCTCATCAGTAACTTTGATCCTGAGCTGCTTCCTATAAACAAAGAAGAAAAAAGCAGACGCAATCGCAAAGAAAAGAATGGCAATAGGGAACATATACGCTGTAAATTTGATGAAACTCATTCCTTCCTCTGGATATAAGTTAAAGAAGATAATATTGGGAATCGAAGAAACAGGAGTAGGTAACCCTCCTATAATTGTGTTAATTCCTACGAATAATACATACGGTTCTGGATTAATTTCTAGCTGTTTGCATGTAACAACTGTTAAAGACCCTAGAAGAATAATAGCGCTTAAATTATCAAAGAACATACTTACAAAGAATGTTAGACCTCCTAATGCCAATATTAATTTTTTCGGATCACCTCTGGTCAATTTAACAATATATAGAGATACAAAGTCAAAAAAACCCGCACCCTTGGTAATAGCTACTATTATACCTATAGAAAATATAATTAGTATAGCTTCTATATTAACTGTTTTTGCTAAGGCTTCTAGAAAATTGTGAGGTACTTCTTCAAATGCTAAATTGTCTCTAAAACCTTTCTCCCAATCCATAAGTATTAGATATAATAATGAAACTACTAATGCACCAGTAGCAGTGATTTTTGTAGAATCAATCCCCTCTTTTGTTAGTAATATGATTGTTGCTAGAACGACGATTACAATGAGTATTGTTCCTATCCACTGTAACTCTCCTAACAATCCTGCCAATTAATCACCTTAACAAATTCCTCTTTTTACAGAGTTGAGTTCAAGCTTGAATCATTTATTGAATTATAGAAGCTTTAGCTCTATTTTCATTTTTTATTCAAATACATGAGACAATATATCTCATTCATTGTCTTTCTCTTTGTCCATAACTTTTTTTTCTTTATAACTTTTCCTTCTTTTTTAATTTCTTTGGAATCTCTTCTCTTTGCCTTTCTATAATAGGGGGTGTTATCTTCCTTTTTACAATTAAAATTGGACAAGTTATTTTTGGATCTTCTAGAAACTCAATAAAGAATCCTGCAAGACTTGAATGTTTCGTTGGCATGTAAATCATTAAGAATCCTGAGTTTTTTCCACATGCTACTAATTGATTTTTTATGACACTTATTTTATCGGTTGTTATAAGATTAAAATCTTTAAATTTTTCAACTTCCTTGAATGTTTCAAAATTCGCTTGCACAAATCTATTTAGCTCTTTTTTATTCTTGTTAACAATTTGCTCAAATTCATCATCAGTTTCTTCTTCGTGAAAACTGCGTGAAATGTTAACTAAACCTCTAATCTCTGTGTTCTTTAAGCTAAATCTCAGAGCAGTTTCGCTCATGTGACTTAGTTGAGCGCTTTTTCCGAGAAAAATGCAAATGTTCTTCCACAACGTGTTTAAATTAACTTTCTCACTTTCAACAACTAAAACAGGAATATCTTTTACTTCTTCTAAAAGATATTCAAAAATCTCTCCTATTACTACAACTTCTGCTTCTGTTTCTTCTAGATCTTCCACTTTCGTATGTACTTCTTTCATACCTATGAATGAAGAAGGAATAATGATTAGATCATAGGTTGTATTCTTAAAGGCATCATCAAAAATTACTTTTAACATTTCAGTATTTTCTACTACTGGACATTTAATCTCAAAATCTTCACTTCTTAGATGTTCATGAGTGAAGGCTAAAGAATCTTCATAACTCTCTATTTTTACCCCAGTAGCACCTCTAAATTTTTCTGAAAAGAAATAGATGATATCTATTTTAGTATTGAAATGTTTGCTTAACTCCCCCGCTAATAGTACTGCGGTTCTAGATTTTGCTGTACCATCAATAATGATCAAAGTATTCTCAATTGGAGGTTGCTCAAGTCTAACGGAAGGTAAGAGTTCAGAAATTTTTTTAAGAGTTTCTTTATAAATGACCTTATGTTTTTTGGGATCCCGAATACTCATTACACTTCGCTAAAAGAACTAACCTAAAAAAGTTATAGCTATGATATCAAATGTTTTGCTCTTTAAAGGGTTATAGCCTTGAATTTTGAGAATTAGTGGAATTTTCAAAAAACCTAATTTATAAAAAATGCAATCCATTTTTAACTCTATTAAAACAACTAATTTCACACCATTGAACTATTTAGCTTGAAGCCTAATAAAAATGAATAGAGGTGATAAATAAGAGGAAAAGGAAATTCCCTTTCTACTTAGCATCTTCTCCCCAATTAATCAATCTTCTTTCTCCCTCTAATGCTCGAATGGATGTAACATTCTGCATAACCTCTAATGACCCGCGATATTTTCCAGAGTTATCTCGAATTGCGAAGTAACGTATGTGAATATATTTCCCATTCATATTTATCCAGAATTCAGCTACATCTTTTTGACCAGTCTTGAACGCTTCTATAATTTTCATTACTTTATCAAGACTCTTTGGTGGGTGACATCTTTGGACTTTTCTACCTATAACACCAGGACTACGGGGAAAAATTCTTTCTTTAGTATCCGAGTAATATGCTACTTCCTCATTCTCATTAATGAAGGATATCTCAATTGGAAGATTAGTCATAATCAAATTAATCTGTTCAAGTGTAAGCTTTCCGGTTTGCATAGACAAGATATCTGTTAATTGTGGAGGTTCCTCTACTTTATGAATAACTTCTGGAGTAATAGGTTTCCATTCATCACCAGGAGAAACCCAAGCAAAACCTATTTCTTCTTCTCCATTTTTCACCTTTTGCCAATCTTGAATGGTCAAAAGTTCTAAACTTGTGGGGAAGAGTATAGTTTCTTCTTTAAAAATCATATCTTCTACTTGTGTAGCAAATTCTTCCGCATCAACTTCGCTTCCTTGACGAATCAATTGTCGAACCTCATCATGTTTTGCCCACATGACTTGAGAAGGACCTTCGAACTCTTTCTTTTCTAACATAGGAAACAGTTGGTTTTCCAATCTAGTATAATGAATCTCAATATCGGCTAGTTTTTGAATTAATTCAGGAGTAGGAGTTTCTCTGATATCTGCAATCAACTCTTCAGCAACACGATTTTCTTCCATGTAAGTATGTATTGGGTGACCTGGAGATTCTTCAGGTCTAAGATTTTTTTCCAATGAATCCTCAAAGATTCCTACATGTAAATCACATAACAAGGTGATTTGATCAACTGTTAACTCTCCAGAATTGATTAACTCTTGTTCCATTGAAGCTATATCTGTAGCCTCTACATCTCCTAATATTTCCTTGAACCGAGCTTTCAGTACGGATTTTTCTCCTCCTGCGTGAAGTTCCAGCACAAGAGCTTTGAGCATTTCTCTCTTTCGTACATGTTCATCTTCAAAACCACTTTTACCAGTTGAACCAATTTGTACGTCCACTTTATCCCCTATGTGTTGTTCAATTTTGCTTGAGAAAAAATCTATTACCGATTTGAGATCTTGATTAATAAGACTGGCAACATCAGTCAGTGTAGCTTTTTTACCCACAGTTTTACGAATAATAGGGTTTTGAAAGCGTTTTAAAATAGGATCTAATTCCACTAATATCTCCTCTAGAAAAGGAAATTTGTCTATTAGTTCTATTATTTTTGTTGCTTCGGACATAATATGGTTTGACACTGCAAATCACTCGTAAAATTTTGCAAGTCATAAATAAAAAACATATCGTTTGGTCAAAAATTTTCCAAAAATTTCTAGTATATTGGGATCTAACAGATTAATATGTTGACTCATTATTTTTATCATTAATGATAAATTTCAGCAAGAATTAAATAAAACAAAGGTATCTCTAGTGCGGCATGAAAAAAGCTCATCTGATTTCAAGAATTATTGAGAAGTTACTTCTCTTACCTGCTGTAATCTGGATTTATACTCCAATTATTGCTGGGATTCTGATAACAATGACCCACTATTTACCAATAGGTTTTGCTTCTTACTGGATTTTCTCATTTTATGGAAAATATTGGTTATTAACCCTATTTACAGTAAAAGACAAAATTGCCCCCTTATTTATCTCAATTGAGTTAATTCTATTTATACTTGGTCTACTGCTATTTCTCTGGGGTTTACTATCTTTAGCTAATGTTAAAATTAAGAAGCAGGATTTAGCAACAGGTGGTCCTTATAAGTTCATTAGACATCCACAGCATTTAGGGTTGATTTTAATGACATTAGCTACTTCACTCTATCTTCCATGGGCGGTTCATCCTTTTATAAGAACAGGATCAATTATATCTTGGTCTCTTTTTTCATTGTTTTTAGTTGTTACTTCTGAACTTGAAGAAAAAAAGCTTTTGAAAAAATATGGAAGTTCCTATCTAGAGTACAGACAACGAACCGGAATGTTCTTTCCAAGGAAATCTGTAGAAACCCAAAAGAAAAAGGAGCTTTCAGAGATAAAACACTGGAAAAGACTTATTTTCATTGCTGTGATTTACTTTTGTTTCGTTTCTCTGATTCGGATTCTATGCTTACCAGGATTAAAACTAGTAGGTATGTGGTATGATTCATTATCTAAACAATATTGGTATATTAATCTAATAGCTCTTGGGTTAATTGTTTTACATTTCTTAATTAAGGTAATTAGAAGAAGATTCTTCTCAATTGAAAAATTGTTATTAGAAAATAAATCAGAGGAACGAATTATAGAAGCTAAGAAATCAAAAGATGTACAAGAAGATGAGATCGATTGAGGTTGCTTTAAGGTCCCCTTCTTGGAGATTCCAAACTATATGAATTCATCTTCCTATTTGAAATCTAAAGTATCTATAAGAAAGAAGAGGTTATTGGAAGATACAATCAAAATATTGTATTGCATCATAAGCAGATATTTTTCAGTTAATATCTTTTAAATAACTACAGTTTCTTGTCTATCTGTTTTTATTATAAAAGCTACATCAAACCAACATCTATAAAAACATTGTCTAATACTATAAACCAAAAACGAATCAAATATACAAACGTTTAAATAAATATATGCGAGTACAAATTGCTTCATAGTATACGGAGGTTGATATATATGAAGAAAGATATTTCAAAAGTAATAATTGATGGAGAGGAGTATACTCTTTCTGAAGATAAGAAACACATTAAAGGACCTGAGAAAGATTACGAAGCAGAAGAGTTTAAGAAAGAAAAAGGAAAAAATATCCCTTTTTTTGCTGCACCTAAAGAATCAGAAACTGATGGAAAGATTTATGCTTTTACAACTGAAGAGAAATTTGAAAAATGGTTAGAGGATAGAGACTTGTTAGATCAATACAAAAAAGACAAAGAATTAGCTAAAAAATTTACCAAAGAAAAAACACCAGAAGAACTTGAGAAGATAAAAAAGCAACAAGTAAAAAAAGTTGAAGAAGCAACTGAAAAGTACAACAAATTCTTAGAGAAACATAAACTCAAACCAGAACAACACGCAGAGATACAAAAAATTCTAGAGAATCATGATCCACATTATGAAAGACCAACCCATAGTTTACATCTATTTGATTATACTTGGTGGGGTGGTGCATCTATTACTCTTCCAGGAGGATACTCTTACTGTTATACTAGATACCCCAAATATTATCCACACCTTAGCTGGTATGGTTTTGATAACAGAGCTGAATCAGCATCACTTTCATGTGGAAGCTATGCATATTTATATTCAGATACATATTACAAAGGAGCTAGATTCTACGTAGGGTGCAATTTAGGATTTTTCGGATTTTGGTGGAACTACTTCGGGAATTCGGCATCTTCAGCAATAGTGTATTAGTAAAGATATTTACTGATTGTTAGCAAAATTTGCCTGATAATCAGTTTTTTCATTTTTTAGATTCTTTTCTAGATATCTCTTAGCTTTGTTCCCTGTTTTGGTTAGAAAATTCTCTTATTCCTCCATGCCATTTTTCTAGAATCCTATTTTGCTCAGAGATTAATTGTTTCCTAATTTCTTCTCTAGTTGCAAAAGAAACAAAATCATTATTATGAAATGACGACTTCGTTTTATCAAATATTTTAAAGAATAATGAATTAAATTCAGCTATTATTTTTTTCTGGAATACTATGTACTCCTTGAATCCTTTTGCATCTGGATAATCCTTTTTTAGAACTTCTAACTCAAGTCTGTGCCAACGTAAGCGAGTCAATATTCCTTGATTTGAATGAATCCATTCATTAAAAATCAAAGAAAAGAAATCGTAAAACTCATTTAGTTTTGAATCTAGGAAAACATAATCTGGATTCGTAACAGATTTTATCAATCGATTTTCTACAATCAACTTTTGTTCGATAGCTGTTCCTGCATAAGGTACCATTTTGCAAAACACAATTGGAGCACTTCCATCCCCACATATTTCTTTTAAGAATTTAACATTATTTTGAGTTGTTTCAAAAGTACTGTAAGGATTAAATAACATGAAACCATATTCATAAGTTAAGTCAAGTGATTTTAGAATTTTAACAGCTTCAATATGATCCTTGACGTGTAATTGTTTATTCATAATTTCTAATTCATGTTCAACTCCTGATTCAATCCCTAAATAGACAGTTGCTAAACCAACTTCTTTCATCCTTTTAAAAAGTTCATAGTTAATTTCATCAGATCTACAACTTATTTTCCAGAGGATTTTTTCTCCTAGTTTTTTAGATACTAGTAATTCTACAAAGCTATTAATCCATTCTAATCCTTTTTTTCCAGGTAATACGAAATCATCATCTTGAAATAAGAAGATTGTAGTGTTATCATTCTTGTGTAATCCTTCAATTTCTTTAACAACATTTTCAGGGGTTCTGTTACGCCTTAATTTACCTGTTGGAGTTGAGTAAAATTTCCTGACACTACAGAAAGAACAATTTCTTATGCACCCCCTACTTGCTAAAAGATAGGATATTCTGTTCCCTAGAATTTCATGAGGATTATCCTTTGATCTGTAAGGAAAGGGTAGAGAATCAAGATTTGTAATCAGAGGTCTAAGTTCATTTGAAAATGGAGTATCATTATCTAGATATGCAATCCCTTTGATTTTTCTCCATTCCTCTCCTTTCTTTATTTTTTCTGCTAATTCACAGATTATATGTTCCCCCTCAAATCTCACAACAGAGTCTAACTCAGGTAAGTAGTTGAGCAGATCATCATATCTGAGACTAGGATAATGTCCTCCAACTGTAAAATGACACTGGATACCATTGCTTCTTAAAAAGTTAACAATTTTCTTAAATTTGTATAAATAAAATTGAAAAATAAGAGAGAAGCCAACAATTAAAGGATCTGATGTATTTAATTTCTCTAGCATCTCTTCTTTTTCTAAATCGAAGTCAATTATTTCAATCTCAAAGTTTATAGAATGTAACATTGAGCATAAATACCCAATACCAAGATTTTCTTGATTCTTATGTGCTACGAAAGATATTAGATTATTGTTCATTAAGTAAAACAATCCTAGAGAATCTTTTTCAATTTCTCGTACATTCGAAGTTTTTCAGTAAGAATTTCTATTTCATGTTTAAGTAATAATGCTTCATATTCCAATTGTATTTGAACTACATCTTTCCATTTATCCTCATCTATTAGATGTAGAAACGGAGGTGGTGGATCAAATACATGCTTAAATTTTACTAGTTCTCCTAATTCTGGAAATCTTTTTTCCATAATCGATTCACCTCAAAGAAACACTAATTTATTTAAATATATAAACTTTAGCTGAATCAATTAATATTCTTGTATATTTATTAATGGAATGTTGAATCGGGTTAAACTCTGTAATATCAATAAGGGTGTTGTTTATATATTCTGAAGAAAATCTTAATGTTTGAGGATGTTTATGAATAAAGACAAGTATGATGAAAAAATTGAAACAACTGTTGGGAGTCTTCTAGACTTGGAAGAGGCAATATTGGATATTCAAAGCGAGTTTATTTTCGAAATCAGCGGATTTGGTGCGAGAGTGGATACGCAATTAATTGATGAAAATATAGACGAATTTAATGCAAAAAAGGAAGAAATTGAAGAATTAGAAAAAAAGATTGTTTTTGAGTTTAACAATATGTTTCCTGTAATTAAAAAGATAAGAGAAATACAATCTGAGAAATAAACAAAAAATACTAATGGTATTCTTTCTTCCAAGCATGAGTTAATAAGATAAGATTAAGATTTGCAGATGTACACCCCTCATTATCTAGTGCTTCTTCGATAACCAGTCCCTCACTTGTATAGCCTGTGTCAATCAGAACAAAACTATCGTTAATTTCTACTAGAAACCAATTTGTTTTCTTTGAAGTAATAGTTAAGGGAAATGTGGTTTTTTGTGACTCTATCTCAAATTCAATTGATTTAAGTTTTAATTTTATTTGTGCTTCAATAATATGTTTCCATCTATCTTTAGTTATTATTCTGTAAAGATCAGGTGGCGGATCAGCGATTGTATCAATTATTTGTTTTACTGTTGGTTTTATTATTGTTTCACGAAATTTTGGAAAACTCTCTTCCTTCATAATGTCACCTCAAAGAAACGTTATATCGTTTTTTGTATATAGAGATTTAGTGAATTTTATAGTAGTAAAAAACAATAAGAAATAAGAAATCTGAAACGTTTTCAGATAGTTTCATAAGAAGATTTCTATTTCACATTGCGTTAATGTATTTCTTATAGGGAAGACATACATTGCTCATTTTATTTTCTTTGTAAGTATTGATAAAAATGATCGATGAATAATGGATTATCTTTCAGTGAAATCAAAACTCTTCTAGCAGCCTCAATTGCAGCGCGTTCATTTGCACACATGAATTCTCCAGTTTGATTCGTTTTCCCAGTCATAAAATAATTTGTACAACCACACCAGTTCATACAATATTGCTGAAGCTCACAATTTCTGCACTTGAGGTTTCCCATTTGATTCTTAGACCAAAGAATTGTGGATTGACGATCAACATTCAATCCTGTTTGTGTATTTCCCATACAAAAGGATTCATTGTTATCATCACCAACTAATCTCTCACACGGATATATATTTCCACTTGGAGCGAATCCCCACTCCAATTCTCCCATATGACATTTATCAAAATCACTATACCCCCCTTTTAGAAAAATGATAATTTTGTTGTCAATATAATTAATAGCAATTTCCTGACCATTGGTGTAACTAGAAATGTAATAATCAGCAATTTCTTGAAATTTTTTTCTCAAAATTGGGTAATAATCATTACTCCACTGAGCAGTAATATTCGGATTTAGATGAATCGAAGAGACATTCTTCTCTGACAAGAAAGAAACGGTTTCAAGTAATTTGTCAACAGTATCTGGTCCATATACTGCATTAACTTGGACGTAGTCAAGAATGCTTAAGGCTAAATCAAGTTTCTCATTAACTAAGCTAAAACTTCCTTTTCCTGATGAAAATTTTCTATTTCTATCATGCACCTGCTGATTTCCATCAATACTTACACAAAGACTAATTCTTTCGTGTTTTAGGTAATCTAATATTTCACTTGTTAGCAATGTACCATTTGATGTTATACCAATCATAACAGGATTTTTGTATTTTTGCTCTATTTTCCGTACATATTTTGTTATTTCTCTGATGAGATCAAATTCTAGAAAGGGTTCACCACCAAAATAATTAATTTCAATACTTTGGTCTTTTGGTATAGTTTTAAAAATAAAATCAATAATCTTCTTTGCTATCTCAATATCCATTACTTCTGAGTTTTTCACCCCAGCATAGCAGTAGTTACAAGCCATATTACAGTCATGTGTTAAGCTAAGCGAACATTTCATTTTAAATCTCCAAAAAAAATAAATTAGTTTTGGTAGATAATAAGAATATTATAGTTTTCTCATTTTATCCATAAATTCTACATGATCGAAGTTTATATCTTTGCTAATTTCTGAGCTTATTCTAGATGCACTGTAATCAACTACTTGTTTAAATACATCTCTATTCAGAAAAATCACATTAAAATCATCTAGATGGATATGGGGAGTTCTGATTCCTCCATAGATGTCTTGTAATTGTATTGGTCTAATGTCTTTTAGGTGCCTATCTGTGAATTCTTTATCAAAGAATTTGTAACTTGCAAGCTTACTGCATCCCGTAGGGTGAACATCATCCCATTCTACTCTGATTTTTGTATTATCAAGATTTACTAATTGTTTAGTAAAATCCACAAAATCTGCTACTGAACCATTAAATTCAATTTCTGTATGGAATTTTATTTTTTCCACAAGAAGTTTTTCCTTTGTTTCCATATTTATCACTTATTTGTTAACTCAAATAGTACTTTTAATTTAATAATATTTAAATATTTCTGCAAATTTGTTAATTAATTTCAAGAAGAGCAGATAGTACAAGCTCATGTTTTATTGATTCAATGTTATCAGAATCTTTTAAGTAATATCTTTCATTACCCTTCATCATGTGGAATAGTTGGTGATAATGAAGAGAGGTGAATAACCCATATTTTGGTAGGAGCAGGATGCAAAACTTCTCCGTTATATTTCTCTAATTCTTTGAGTTTTTTATTGCTTCATCTACAGATATATTTTATTTAGCAGCAATATTTTCAAAATCAAGTGCTAATAGATTTTTGATTGAGTATCTTAGGATGAAAACTACAATTACCTAAAGTAATGCTATCCATGTGTTTCTATAAGAATCTGCAATACCTAAGTTAAATACATTTATTCTTAAATTCTGTATATTTGTGTTAAGATCACCTTCTTGGAGCTTCCAAACTCTTTGAATATGTCTTCTTATCTGAGATCTAACGTGTTTAAAAGAAAGAAGAGGTAATAAGAAAATTTTATTTAACCTCCAGATTATGATTCAATAATCCAAATCGTCAATTTTGCTCAATATTGAAGGAAGAATTTCAACAGGTATTTCTAAAGTATCAAAATATTCTTT
>DXJF01000154.1 GCA_019057375.1 Candidatus Heimdallarchaeota archaeon | reverse complement strand
TTTACAATTTTAGAATCTATAATTATTATCATCAGCAAAATGGATATTTAGCAAGTAGCACCCATGCAAAAATCATGATAATAGATAAAAAAACTGTTTATATCGGGAGTGGTGAAATAAGAAAAAATTCATTCATGAAGAATTTTGAACTTGGTATAACTGTTAAAGGGACCCTAGCGCGGGATGTTTCAAAAATCTTCGATTATTTGATTTTAGTTTCTGAGGAGATTATAGAAAATGAGTTCATGGCATGATAAATTTATAAATGATGTTTACAGATTTGAACCTAGAAGTAGAAATAATTATCCAAAAATCATAAAAATATCTTACAACCTAAGCCCTGTTACAAATTTCTTATTGAATATTTTCTTCAGAGTAATTACTAATAATAACTTAATAATTGTTTATAACTCCTCTATTTTAAAACCTCTAGCTCTAATAACATTGCTTTATTTGAAAACTTGTAATAAGTCTGTCTATGTTCTGAGTCAAAAAAATAGTTCAATTTCAAAACGCCCAATTGACCTTCACGTCAAAAATTTTACTTTGTTACAAGATTCATATAATCACTTTTATTTTATGAATTATCCAGTTGGTTGTGTTGAAAATTCAACAATTTCCGTGAAATTATATTCTAAATGGATAACAAAAACATATAGAGAACAATACATAAAATTCTTAAAAGATAATCTAGCAAAAACTGAAACAGCTAAACTACTATTTGATAATTCTGAAGAGAAATCAAGAATAGCAGAAAACATTGAAAGCTTGGAAGTTGAAGACGAGATAATTGATAAAAAAGCTACAATTAAGACAGATCTTTGTATTATTGAGAATGTTGACCGATTTGTACACTCAAATTACAAATACAATGAATTTGTAAAGTGGCTGCAAAAATATAAGAAATTAGATTTTCGATTTGTTTTTCATTTCTCAAATCCTGAGTCTTCATTTATTGAGAACTTAAAAAGGGAATTCAATTGTTTTGTACTTCCTCTTGGAAATAAGTTCATATCCATGAATAGAATGTTAAGGGAAAAATCATTAGAATATTATCAAGAAAATGAAATTTCAAATATAAATTGGTCCTTACTTAATGCATATAATTTAGATTCAAAAAGCGATTATGAACATAAGGAAAACATATCAGTTTTAGAACCAACTTTAAAAGGGGGAAATATTGACTTTTATTACCTCGAAATCAAGAAATTAAGAGCTTTAATTGATAAAGAATCTTTGAAAAATGGTTTAAAGGTTTATACACTTCTCAAAATAGTAAATAATCTTCAAAATATGGTATTAAATCCTTCTAAATTTAAAACATTATTTTTATCCCGTAAAGGAGAACTAAGATACCTGTCAATTCCACAGATAATTGAACTAACAAATGATGCAACTACAGAAGAATCTAATAAAAATTCAAAAATATTAGAGAAAATCTGTGATTATGCATTTAACTTATATAGTGAATTAAAGGAAGTAAAGAGATTTAATGAAATTACAAGCTATGAAAGAACTTCCAAGGAAACTAAATTAAGAGAATTAGTTTCTGAACTTGATCAAAAAGATATAATAATTTCAACTAATTCACCTTATGAAAGAAATAGGATTAGAGAATATTTCAAAGATAATACTAATATTAGAGTTTTTACTATGAAGGAGATATATAATTCAATTTTTGAAAGAAAAAATTGCATATTGATACTTCCTGGTCCAATAAGATTCAATTACCTTTCAGAATTATTAAGACCATATAACAAAATAATTATTTTAGCATATGAAGGATTAAATTATGATATTGCAAAAAAACAAATTAACCTAATTTCTGATTTTACTCTAGCTAAACAAGAAAAAGCTATCAACTATTTACAAGAAATATTTAGGTATTTAAAAATTACTAACAATGAAATTCTTGATGAATTTATCCAAAAAGATGAAAACACTTTAGAGGAACAGGAACTGGAACAGGAACAATTTATTAAGATAAAATCAAGTGAGGGGGACATTGAAGACGAAGAAATTAATGATAAAATTTCTATTCATAATGAGCTACCAGCAATCAATGAAATTATTAATAACATATTTAGTTCAACAAATAATTATGATGATTTGCGAGAATACGAAAATGATCAAAAATCACTTGATAAGATATCAAAAGAGATTTTAAATCAAGTAGAAAAAGAAATATCTAAAACAAGAACTAGTTTATCTTATCAAGTTCTACTTAAAAAAGAAGGAGACGAAGGAATAATAACAAAGTATTTAGACATTAATAAAACATTTTTAACAATAGATGAAGACGATGGAAGTATTATAGAAATTACACCTAAAAATCTCAAACCAGGCGAGTTAATTGTTCTCCTTGGAGGAGATGAGAGAAAAACACTTCTTGATACAATTTTAGATACATATAGTTTCGAAGAAAATATAGATAAGGAATTTATAGAATACTGGAAGAAAAGAACAAGTGAATATATTGAATATAACGAGATAACATATAAAGAATTCTACAACTGTTATAAGAGTAAAGGGGGTAAGAAAACCATACAAACAGTATATTCGTGGATAAGAGGTAGTGTTATTGGACCTCAAGTTCAGGACGATCTCCGTTTAATTGGTGAAGTTATAAATGATCATATAATATCTGAAGACTATGTTTCAATGCATTTGGAAATTAGTAAATTAAGAGTTTTACATCGAAAAGTTGGTAAATTTATTAAACAAATAGTAAAGGCTATTTTAAGAAAAGAAAGAATGATGAAAGAATGGAGTTTTGAAGAAACAATTTTGTATGAAAGAATTTCTAGAGGTCTTTATAGAATAATTTCAATTCAAAGAGTGAAACAATAAATCATTTTACACATGAGAATCAAACAATTTCGTATTTGAAATAGGTTCAGTTTTTCTACCTGGAAACCAAAGATCAATATCATGTTGTTTTGCATAAGTTTTAGCCTCTGACGTTGACAAAGAATTCAATTCTCTTGTTTTTTCTCTATCTATTTTCTTCTGCTCGCAAAGCTTTGAATAGAATTTTATATTCTGCCTGATCGCAATATTTTGTCTTCTTATGTTTCTTCTAAACTGCTTTATTTCTGAATCTGTCCATTTAGGATGAATATAATAGTCGTCATTCTTTTGTCCGATTATTCGGGGACGATAGTTTTGTTTGTCAAATAATTTTAAAGGCCTGTTTCTACAGTCTGAAATCTGAACTCCCCACCTCCAACATTGTTTTCTTTTTTGTTCCATTTCCTTGTAATCAATTTCCCAGTTATAAATCATAAAAACAAAAATATCTTTTGAGTTATATCTTCCTTTCTTTGTAAGAATGCTTATTTGTTTCCTAATATGATCCTTTTCCTCATAACTCCCGTCCCATGCTATTCTGATATTTCTGAAACCCGCTTCTTTTAGCATTATTGCATATTTGGGATTTTTTAGAAGTATCCTACCATCAAAACCACTTTGAGATTCACAAGAATTGATTCTATTAGATTTCTTTAGTTTAATTAGCTCATTTAGCAAGTTTGTGACTCTTGTTGGATTATCTACAGCCGCAAGAAAATTGTTGTCATAGAATACTAAATTCTTCTTCCTTACCAAGCTGTCTTTGATACTTGACTTACCTTTGAATTGGGGTTCAATAATATGAACTCCACAAAATTTACAATTTCTTATACATCCTCGTTGACCATGAATAATTTGAAATTCTATTCTAGGTGCTACTTCTTTATAAACAGCATTCAATGATGAATTAAAACAAAAACAATCAAAATGGGAAGATTCTTCCTTGTTATTCTCTGCAAATTCTTCTACACCTTTAACAATAATTGTTTTTGCTTTATTTTTATTGCTAGTTTTAATACCAAATGTTGATCCCCAACCAGCATTCAAAATAAGATCAGCACTTAGTCTTCGTTTTGCCTCCTCAGGGAAGAGAGATGCAGCTATCCCTCCTACAAGAATAGTTGAATCTGGAAACAAATTTCGATAATGGTTATGGCTCTCTTGCACACTGTAGAACCAATAAGTAAACAGTGAAGAGATCCATATTTGATCTATAGAATCAAAATAAATATCCTCTTTTCTTACACAACCTCTTACTAATTGAACTTTATTTCCAATAGAAAAATGATAGCTGTATAGCTTCATTAGACCAATTGGAAGAAAATCCTTATGATTCTTGCTTTTTGGTGGAACAGGAAAATTTGGTTCTACAAGTAAGATATTCATCTTTGGTCACATTCAACTTTTGCTGGTTAGTTTTCAAAGTATCATATTAATTATTGAATTTTGTATATATAGCTTAACTTATCTAATGTATAAATTTATTGATCCTATTATAAATACAAACATTTTTGTTAAAGTGAAATTGCTGTGTTTAAAAGCTGACCTTTATATTTAATACTGTGGATAGAAGCATTAATGCCCAAATTAGAAGGTCCAAAAGGAATGAAAGAATTTTATAAAGATAACCCTGATTTAAAAACTGAAACTAGTACAAATCAGCAAGACACAAATGATTTTGAGCTTGAAGCAACAACTATTTGGTCTTTTCCTAATAGAGGTAAATGGGCTACTCATAAAGGAGATTACCGAGGAAATTTTGCTCCTCAAATTCCTAGGAATGTTATTGAAAGATATTCTGAGCAAGGAGATTTGGTTTTAGATCCAATGGTTGGTAGTGGTACAACTATTATTGAAGCTAAACTAACAGGTAGAAATAGTATTGGCGTCGACATCAACAAGAAACCTCTTGAAGTCGCTAAAGAAAGAATTTCTCAAGTTCCTAATACCAATGATTCTTCTCACATTTTATACTTAGGTGACGCTAGAAAACTAGATAAAATTGATGATAATTCTATTGATTTAATCTGTACTCACCCTCCCTATCTAAATATAATAAGATATTCAGAGAACAATCTCCAAGATCTCTCATCAATTGGAAGTGTTAGATATTTTACTGACGAGATGAAGAAAATAGCTCGAGAATGTTACCGTGTTCTCAAAGGAGATAAGTTTCTAGCTATCTTAATAGGTGACACTCGAAAGCACAGACACTATGTTCCTCTTTCTGCTTATGTTCTGAAAACTTTTCTAGATACAGGTTTTATCTTGAGAGAAGATATCATTAAACACCAATGGAACTGTGCAAGTACTCCTCAATGGAGGAAACAAAGCATGAAATACAATTTTCATTTGATCATGCATGAACATCTATATGTTTTTAGAAAACCCAGAGATGATGAAAACATTACAAAATTCAAGTATAGTTCCAAAAATAATGAGATTCTTTAAGCTAATAATTCAAAATCAAAGATTCTAGAACTCCTCCTCTCCCATTAGGATCACTACTAATGAATCTTCTTGCATGAACTTTCTTGATTTCATATCCTTCGTATAACTCAGCAATTTTAGGAACGTCAGAATTGCTTTCCATAACATAACACCCTCTTTCATCTAGTTCTTTGAATACTTTAGCTAGTCTTTCTTGTTCCTTTATTCCAAAACCTTTAGAGGTATAATCTGTGAAATTAGCTGTCTCAGTTAAAGGCATATATGGTGGATCAAAATAAACAAAGTCTCCTTCCTTTGCATCTTTAACAGATTTTTCGAAATCTTCAGATGTTAATTCAACATCCTGTAGACATTGATTCACATTTCTTAGATTTTCTT
This sequence comes from Candidatus Heimdallarchaeota archaeon, assembly GCA_019057375.1. Lineage (GTDB taxonomy): Archaea > Asgardarchaeota > Heimdallarchaeia > Heimdallarchaeales > Heimdallarchaeaceae > UBA460. The sequence continues at coordinate 8,449 of DXJF01000154.1, read as the reverse complement.
CATTCAAGATCTTAACGTTTTTCGGGTATTTTCCAAATGGAACATTGAATTTTCCTTGTTTATTAACTCTATAAAGACCATTGAAACATGTTCGATTTAGGTAAATTAAGCGTGCAGCTCTTAGAACAGGCTCTTCTGGTTCTTCAGCTCTAATTTCGTAAAAAATATCTTTATCATTTAAATATTTTCCTGATTTAAGCTCTTCTACTAAATCATCAACCTTAGTTTTGACTACTTTATACATATTGACAAGTTCGGAATTAATATCAGAAATTTTAGCTTCTTTTACTCTACCAATCGAAAAGAGATGAAAGAATATAGCTCCCCCACCAAAAAACGGTTCATAGTATTTATTGAAATCCTTAGGTAAATATGGTTTATACTTCTCAATTAATCCTCTTTTTCCTCCTGCCCACTTAACAATAGGATGGGCAAGAATTGCGTACTCAATTTCCCTAGTATTCTCTCCATTAGAGATATAAGAAGTTAAACGAGATTGCTTCGGTCTGCTATTTTGACCATTTTTTTGAGGATTGTTGTTCATGAATTATCTACCCTAGAACTAAATTTACAATTTTTTTTCACTATTTAAGATTGTTTTTCAGTGTTCCCTACATATTATTACTTAAATTGATATTTAATTTAGAGGTAAGTTTAAAGTAACTAGAACAATATTTAATTGAACGATTTGTGTACTTAAGTTGATTCATTTGTCACAAAAGGGACTTTTTATCACACTTTATGATATCGAAACTTTGAAACTCTATCTAAATAAAGGAATATATGGACAACATTTACCCCCGCATATAGAAACTAGAGGTTCAAAAAGAGTTTATTATCGAACAATGGCAGATTATGCATGTTGTAGAGAAGGAGATCATGTTTTCTTCTTTCTGAAAAGAAAAATCTACTATGGAGGTCAGATCAAAGGTGAAGGAACAGAGCCATCATTTTTTGTTAATGGTAACTATGGTCCTATAGGTAGGAAGGCAAATGCACAATTAGTTTGGGATGAATCAATAAGAACTAGATATAAGGAAACAAAAGATAAGGGAATCTTTATTTTCAATGAAACAGAAAGATGTCAACATTTCTTAATTAGATTTGAGGATAATATTGGGATTCAAGGTAATTTCATTACTTCTGATGTTCTTTACTTTGAATTAGGGAGATATCCTTATCCTCTACCATCTATTAGTATAATGAATATGGGATTTTGCATAATGACCCCTGGAGAAACTAGAATTTTACTTAATCTCCTAACTGAGAATAATGAAGGAACAGAGGAGTATGAAATGATTGAGGATGTCAAACTACAAGGTAAAATGAAAGAGTATTCAACTTCATTTTCCATACAAGATTTACATATAGCAGAAATCGAAGCACAGTTGGAAGCAACAATCATTGCCAATCCTAATTTATTGCCTGATGAATTAAAACCTCTAAAAATGAATATTTTACGTCAAGTTCCCATCTCTCCTTTTAAATCATATCAGATGGACAGAGCTGATGTATGTTATTATGGAGAACAGGAAATTGCAGAAGGAACATTACCTAATGTAATTATAGAACTTAAGAATAAACAAGCAGGAAAAGGAGAAATTGAACAAGTTATAAGATATGCAAAATGGTTACATAAACTTCGAGAACGTTTCAATATAGATACATCAAATATTGAATATTATTTATTTGCTCCAAAATTCTCAAAAAACATAGAAAAATATATTCCTAATGAATTTAAAGAAAGAATAAAAACCGTATCATTTCCATCTGATAAAAAACAAAAGAAAATTGACTTTTTTATATAGAGCTATTTGTTTTACTTAATTACTATCTTTGTGTGTTTTTTGAAATCTGGAAAAGAACTTATTCTTTCTAAATCAGCCCATTTCTTGATGACAACATAATACTGCCCTTGGTATAGATATGTCTTAAATGGAAATTTAAACTCAAGTTTTTCTCCTTTACTCTTCTGTTTCTTTGATAAAAAAAGATCACTAAAAATCACTTCTTGGGCACTTTCAGGTAGCCTAGGAGGTAATATTTCTTTTTTGAGTCTCATTTCTTTTATTAGAATATCACTTTTTTTGACTTCATATTCAAGAGTCTTAGAAACTAATTTTTGCATTAATCGCAAATCATTTGGTTTTTCTTGGGGCATATCTATTTCACTATAGTTTTTTACTTCTTTTTGTTCCAATGATCTACCTTTAGGAACTCTGATTAATCCTTCATCTAGAAACGACAATTTAGTTGAGCTGTTCCACATCATAGATGCTGACTCAATCCAATTTTGAAATATATGTAGTGCTTCATCAAAGTCTTCATTTTGAACCACTATACCAACTTCATATCCTGTTTCCATTCCCCTATCTTCAAAGTTTGCAGTCATAATAATTCCTATCCTCTTTGCTGGATCTAGAATCATTTTAACATGTAAGAATGGAAAAGCATATGCTACAGTGTTTTCTTTTTCTATTTTTGATAAGAAGTTATGAGTTTTTTCTCTAGGTCTTGTTAGGATTGATAGCTTCCTCTGTTCAGAATGTTTAATCAATAATTTTACAAGATCATTGTTTTCTCCAAATCCAAAACTACTCACTAAGAGTTCATTATCTGCTCCAACAATAATCTCTTTTATTCTTTCCTTCATTCCTCTGTCTTTTGAAGTTGTAAAAACAACTTCGGAATTGCTCTCAATAGTTTTGATATCTAAATTTCTTACATCATCCCAAGATCCTTTTCTAATAAGTTCATTTTTGCTTTCTTCCCAGAAACCTACATTGAAGAAATGAGCAATAGTCTTTATTTCAGTCTTCTTTAGTACAATTCCAACCTCTTCATTTCTTGTCAAAGCTTCCTGTGTAAAATTAGCTGTTGACATGTAACCTTCTTCTTTTTCTGTTCCTACATCAATTAGAAGGAATTTTGCATGTAAATGATCACTAGTTCTAGTTAGTGCTTTACCAGCTAATTTATCTAGCATTTCTTTATGCTTGTTTAAAACATGCAAATCAAAATCAGAAACTTCTTCTTTATATTCTTTCGAAAGTTGAGCCTCTGTAGAAAACATAAGATAACATCTTACACCCTTATCACTTGCCTTGAGTAGACTGTCTATTATATCTTGATCACTTAAAAGGAAAGAACATAGCATCACATGGCTTGTAGCATCATTAATTGAATCGATTAGAAGTTTCTTAAATTTTTGATTTCCATTACCCATAGGAATTATTCTTCGAGTGGAGGGGAGAGAATAATCGTCAGTATTTATAATCCTCCAATGAGAAGGAATTTCGGTATTTTGTTCAACAATTTTAGTCAAAATTTCTGTTTTAATCATTTATTATCAACTCATTTAATTTCAAGTCAAATGGGGCCTGTAAAAACCAATACTTTTTTGACCCAGGATCTAAATTTGATAAAACTTCATGCATAGATGGGATTTCTATTTGAAACTTCTTCAATTCATTATTTTGATTAATTATTTCTCCCCATTTCACCAGATATTCTCTATCAATAAGATAATTGGAGAGGGTTTCAGTAAAAATCTTCATTGCCCATTCTTTTGCTGTTTTATTATCCTCTGGACATATTGACACATCTCTAAGAGTTATGGTATCAAAAATTCCTATGTTTTGAATTTCTATTTTTTTAAGCTGAAAATCCTTAATAAAATTCAGTAATTCCTTAGTTGTTAACGCAGAAGGGGTCTGTGGTACACGCCATGTGGAAATGTCAACGTTCTTTTGGATAGAGAAAAGCAAAGAGTTGATAATCGCAGTTCCATCAAAGGATTCAGGAACTTCAAGACTAATAGATTTATTTCGATATCTAACCTCTGCTTTCCAATCATTTCCTTCAAAAGACAGATAATACTCAAGTTTTTCTTGAACACTTCTATCTATTGAACCTCGTGGAGCGATTTCTTGGACATCAATTAGAGTTTGTCTCTCATCAAGGGTTTTAAATCGATTTCCTTTTTGACTAACAATGTGTTTTGGTATCTGAATTTTCTTTTCTTCTCTCTTCTCTTTTGAACTGAAAATTTCTTTTCGGGCATTAGGATCTAATTGTTTTACAGCAATAATACAGCTAGGAATAAGAGGATCGTTTACGACTTTAATCTGAAAAGAACCTTTATCTGGTTCCATTATGTTACTTGTAGTTAGAGATTCATACCCTCTTGGTGTTAGTTCTCCGTTTTCGTTTACAAGTTCAAGCAATTTCAACTCCTCAAGGATATTTTCTGAAAATTTTAAGGGAAAACCAATAAAAAGTACTTCACTAAGATATTTAATAGCTGCTTTACCCTTTTCATTCGCTTCATTAACTGCTTGAATTATAGGTAGAATTTCAGGTCTCTTTTCACTAATAAAAACGGTCATATTTACCTCATAAACATTTATAGGTACTACTTTCTTCATTCTAATTTTCATTCAACATCACCATAACTCATTTTCTTTGGAGTTTCCACAGCTAATTTCCTTAGTAGTTCTGATCTTTTTTGATTGCTGAAATGATTCTTATTTCCAACAATAAGTAATTGATACTTAGCTCTAGTAAGAGCAACATTTAGTCGATTAGGGGTATCTAAGAAACCTAAACCCCTGTTCTTTACAAGAGAAAGAAAAACAATATCAGCTTCATGTCCTTGAAATCGATCCACAACACATAATTCAATAATAGCATTCTTATTTTTCGCGTAAAATGTTCTGATTCTACGGGTTTTAAACATTGATTGAAGTTTTTTTCTAATAAGGCTTTCTTGAGAATTATAAAAAGGCAAAATCGCAATCTCCCAAGGAGAATTATCTGGTTTTTTGTAATCTTTTGTAAAATCCAATAATTCCTTTATTTCATTTACAATTACTTGAGCTTCTTTCTCATTTTTATTCTTCTTCATTTTCCTCTTTTCTTTACTAGATAGCTGCACATCAATCCAAAGAGATCTATTACTATAGTTATCATAAGAGAAAACCCTATCATTTTGAATATCAGGTAGATCGAATAATGCTTCTTTGTCATACAAATTTGTCCGCGGAAATGAAGAAATCTCAGGATGCATTCTATGTTGAAACTTCAGAATTCTGTGTCTACTTTTGAGAACTGTTTTAGAAAGACCGTCTGTTATGCTTAAACCTATATCTTTCTCTATTTGTTTTCTATTTCTCTCAAAACCCTTCTGAAGTAACTCTATAATTGAGGGGAAGGAAAGTCGTTTAATTTGGTTTAATACTTTCAGAATTTTAGTTCGCTCTTTTTCATCCATGTAGTTTGGAAGCAAATGCTCAATCTGTTTTAAATATCTATCATCGTTTAGATTCCTTAACTCGAAATCCCTTATCAATCTCCAACTTACTGCATCATTCCAATTCTCATCATTAGAAAAAGCGTTATTATGGTTTTCCAGTTTATTTTTTACATATGAATGCTTTCTTTGGAATTGCTTGATATTTTTTAGAAATTTTGACTCACTTATATGAATTATTTGAGAATCATCTAGACTTATCCAATTAATTCCAAGTGGCAATATACGAGAGTAATTGCTAATTGCATTTATTGTTCCCATGATTAATGTAGAACCAAACAGTTTGGTTTTGTCTATTTCTTGATTTTCTTTCAAAAGGTAAATTGGTATACTAAAAGCTTTTTCGAGTGCAAGAATTTTATCTTCATTTACAGATGTCAGATTTTTATTAAGGACTTTAAGACATTTAATTGGTTTTTTATGAGAATTTTGAGCATTTCTAATATTGTTAATAAGAGCTATAAATTCACCTTCATTTGGGTGTGCCATTGACACATTACCCGTAACACCTTCCTCATCTACAAAAGGTGCTAGCTGTTTAACGTCTCCTACAATGATAAATTTCTCTGCTAGTAATGCAGGTACCAAGAATTCTTGGAAAGTTGTTTTACTTGCTTCATCCAAAATCAGGTAATCGTATGGTTTATTTGTAACTTTATTTTGTCTTTGAAGCTTCTGAATCTCAGGATGTTTCAAAATACCGATTGTTGTTCCACATACAAGATTGGCTGCGCGTACAAAAACTCTTTTTGAATATTCAGGAGGATACAAATTTCGATTATTTAGCAATTCTAAAAACATTCTTTGTGATTTTGTTTTGTCTTTTATTCTAGATATCTTATTTCGTAATTCTTCACTCTTACTTAACCAAAATGCATCTAAATGATATTTTGAAGCTTGATCAGAAATTCTATCTGTTCGACCAATACGTATGGGTAGAACAACATTATTGATGGTATTGTATAAATCAGTTTTTTCATCCATTAATTTTTCTAATACATTATCAACTGCTACGTGGGTAGAAGCAACTAGTAGTATGCGTTTACCTTGTTTTAGTGCTTGAAATATTAGTTCACATATTGTTGTTGTTTTTCCAGAACCAGGTGGTCCCTCAAGAATTGCATAATCAGGTGTATTAAGAGCTATTTCTACAAATTCTCTTTGCATTGAATTACCAGATCGATTGTTATCTGTTAGAAAAATCCATTCGTCTTCATTTAGTTTAATAGGTGTAAAATTATTAAATTTTACATTGTTAGTATTCTCAAATAATCTTATTAGATTGCGATTATGAGAAACAGGTTTGTTCAGTAGTTGTTCTAAAGAATCTCGTATAATGCCATATTGTGAAAGATTAGCACGTAGAAATAATCTTCTTCGCGTATTATCACCTTTAAGATCTTTAGATTTTAATACAAGTATATCATATGGTGAATAGCTGGTTAGTACTTCTATTCTTTTTGGACTCCGAAGACTTCTATTGGGGTATACTTTTTCAGCATTCAAGAATCGCTCCTTTTTTCTATCAAAACCCTCATCATCTTCATCTTCAAGAATTTTATAAAGCACTCCTTCTCCTTTGTTAACTAGCTTAATAACTCGTTTAAGTTGTTTTGAATAATTTCTTTCTATTTCATATTCATCTTCCTTTAATTCTTCATCCATCTGATTTCTAATTAATTCTCTTTCCTCTGCAAGAAGATCTTCTAAAGGAAAATAGTCGACTATTAAACTAATTATCTTTCTTTTTTCAGATATTCTAATTTTTTCTATGAAATCTATGTAAGGTTTTACTGCATTATAAGTGTTTGACATAATTGAAATAGCAACTTCTGATGAATAGACATCAGGTAGATTTTCATAGTATAAATATGCCATATTAGAACAGCTCCTCCTTCATTTTTAAATTCCAATTATAATTTCCTCCTCTCTTCAGGAATTTTTGATAATCCCATCCAACTTTATCTAAAGCTTCTTGTGGATTAGTTCCTAAAATAGAGTTGCTATATTCTAGATATCCTTTAGAGTTCTGAAAGAATCTCCCAAGTGCATCAAGCATTAGATAGGATCCTCTCATAATTTTATTATTTTCAGCAACTGGATTTAGATTTTTATGCATACTAATGAAGGTCTCAAATTGCTTATTGGAAATTTGAAGAGATTGAAAATAGTCATCATTTTGTCCTTTAACTGATAAAACTTGAAATACTTTCCACCTTTGAGGACTAAGCTCCCTAATCAATTCAGACATCTCTTCTTCCCAGTTCAAACTAGTAACAACTGTGTTTATTTTAAGATTGATACCAGCTATATGAATATCTTGTACTATTTCTTTAATTTTTTGGATATGATTTCCAGAACCTCTTCCAAGTTTATATTGTGTCTCTTCATTTGAGCTATCTACACTTAAAGCGATCCAATCAATGTAAGAACTGTACTCTTCGATAAATTTCTTTGTTAATAAAGAACCACTTGTAATCAGCATTGTAGTCAAATCAAGATTCTTAGCTTCTATGATTAAATCTCCCAAATGAGGACAGAGTAATGGTTCCCCACCAGTAAAAGATAATTTCTCTGTTCCTGCAGATTTAAGGACAGATGGTATTCTCAATGCTTCTTCTTTAGTCAAAACAGATTTAATCTCGTTGAAGGTTCCAAAACAGAACTTACAGTTATTCAAGCAACGAGGCCATAAATGCCAGTTCACACTGACCAATGGAAAGTATTCATTTGTATGATTGAGATGTTTTTGTTCGCAACCCATTAATTGAAACCTCCCAAGTACTCATTAATAGTGGACAAAGACGGAAAATCTATTCTTTGCAGAGGTAGATGTTCGACTGCGTTTGTCATCAATCTCCCTCTTTCTATAACAAAGGGGAAGACTCTATTAAAGTCTAGATCATAAAACATTTTTCTAAATTCCCTATATTTATCGTTAGAGAGAATTGGTGCTCTAAATTGTCTAGCATATTCTAGAATAGCGATATCATCGTATATTTGAGGATCTATTAGAATTACGTCATTGTAATTTTGAAAAGTTTTGTAAAATTTTTTAAAACCTGGAAGAATAAAAATAGGACTAACACCATTTTCATTCGCCCACTTGCGAACAATATCGAGGTTTAAAGGATTTAC
>DXJF01000004.1 GCA_019057375.1 Candidatus Heimdallarchaeota archaeon | reverse complement strand
TAGATAGAATCCTGTAATTGGAAGAGCTGTAGTTGTTATCCAAAAATGTGTATATTTTTTCTTTAAAGAACTGAATTGATTCGTTTGGAATTTTACGCGTAAAATCGTATACACTTGCAACTCGATCATAATTTTTGTAATTCATTTTACTTCCACAAATATCTATCAAATTCAACCAATCTTCTAGATTTTTCTCCTACTAAAACATCATCTTCTATTCGAATACCGAATTTACCTGGAATGTAAATCCCAGGCTCATCTGTATGAACATTTCCTGAAACTAATGGTTCAATATTTCCTTTGACTATGTAGGGTTCTTCGTGTACCTGCAACCCTAAACCGTGACCTAATCTATGAGTAAAATACTGTCCATATCCAGCTTTTTCGATTACTTCCCTTGCTGCAAAATCTACTTGTTCAGCTGGAACCCCCGATTTGGAAACTTCAAGAGCCTTGTTATTAGCATCCTCAACTATACTATATACATCAAGGAACGCTTGTGAAGGTTTTCCATGCACACTTGTGACTGTAATATCAGCAAAGTAACGGTCACATGTTGTTCCAGCATCAACAAGAATCACACTATCTTGTTTCAGTTTCTTCTTTGATGATTTACCATGTGGTACAGCACTGTTTTCATCAATTTGAACTAATGCCCATCCCATCTCTCCTGAAATAAGAGCCATTTGTTCCTGTACAATTTTCAATATTTCCAGTTCAGTTTGGCCAGTTTGAATAATCTCAAGAGCTGAAGCTATACCAGTAGCTGTATCTTCAGAAGCCTTTGTCATTCTTTGAATCTCCTCTTCAGTTTTTACTGATCTAAACTCATTTATTATTGGTCCAGCATCAACAAAAACTGATTCTGGGAACTGTTGTTTCAATCTTTTATAAATTTCAAAAGGAGTAGAAGGTTCTAAAGCAATCTTCTTTGGTCTAGAGGAAAGTGCGTTTTTTAGAATTACATATGGGTTTTCTTCCTCCTTCCAAGTTACTATCTCATCATAAGTAGTCTGAATTTGCAGGTTCTCTTTTTCAAATGAAGGGGCTATTAGTATAGAATCTTCTGAGGGTGAAAGAATCCCACAAATCAATCTCTCACTCAACCCCAAATATCCTTTAAACAAATAAAAGAAATTAATTGAAGGGGGAACCATCAGCATATCTATTTCTTCATTTTTTAGAACATCAATAATCATATTTTGCCTTTTAATATAATCTATGGGTTTCACATCTTTGTTTTAGAGAGTTTATATTTAGATTTTTTGTATGAAAGATTCTGCAAAACATTTATTGAAGTTAAAAGATATGTTATCTTATGCATCTTTCTTTGCTAGATACTAGACCTTTTAATAAATTTGTAGAAATGGAATTAGAAAGAGATGATCTTTATCGCTCATTTACTACTTTAGATGAACCTAAGGAAATTTCTACAGCATGGGTTATCTTTGCAGAATCATGTGCTCAAAACCTATCGTCAATCAATAGTTTAGCTGACATGGCCATTGAGAGACTATATGACGTGTTTCTTGATGTAAAGGAAACAAAAACAAATCCTTTACCTCTTCATGATCTTCTTTATGGTGATTTCTCTAACCAGTTAATGGCCCTTAATCAATTTGAGCTTCAATTAGGTGTACTTACGTATGTTTATTCTCAAGTGAGAAATAGAGGAGTCTTTGGTTTTTCCCCATCAACTAGTCAATACATATACTATATTACTGCAAAAAAATCTATTGATAAAATTCTCTATCGAGTACTGCATAATGAGATTCCTGAAGCAAGTACAACAAGCTTGACACCTGCACCAATTATAGGGGACATGCTGAATGTGTTAATGCCACTAGTTCAACTAGAAAATATGAAAAGACTTCTTCCGCTTTACGATAGCCTTCCTGATAGTGATAAAGATTTAAGCGTATTAATGATTAAAAGTGAATATGATTACTTACAAGGAGTTACATTGCTTTCAAATATAATTGATGTATCTAAGAAAGCTGCACAAGATTTCTGGTGGGCTGATCCTATCAGTGAAATATCCATATTGAATCATGCTAAAGAGCATTTTGAGACTACAGTTGAGATTTGGACCAAAAGCCCTGAAACTCAAGGAAATCGAGCAATAACAATTCAAAAGGAATTTTTACCAATAGTTGAAGCACATAGTTCTCTTTCTCTCGTACAACACTTCAAATTACTAGCAAATGGTGCATTAGAGAGTGGAGACCTTAATCATGCATCTAAATACTATGCAAAAGCATTGAAAGAATACAAGAAGGCTTGTGATCTTCTAGAACAAACAGAAAATCCTGAAGGACAAAAAATACACAAACAATATCAGCAAGAGGAATCAGAACTAAAAATTCTACATATTTTGACCAAATTAGGATTAAAACACTCAACTTTAGTAGAAAAATTATATGATCAAAAAGCAGAAGAGGCTCTTCAAGCATGTGTTGACATAGAAAAATTACTCGGTGAAATAGAGGGAACAGGATCACTACCTTACATTTATGGTGTTAGTGTAGCATATTCTTCAGCCTCAACAATAATAAGTGAACTACTTCAGCAGGATTTATCCCATTTGAACATAATTGATAGACTTGTTTCACAATTCAGCTTCCCTTTAAAATCTATGAGTTCAGCTCTCTCTGAAGTTCATTTATCATTTCTCAAAGTTAATGATGAGAACCCTAGAGCAAGTTTCAGCGAATTGCAAGAACTTGATGAGAAGCTCTCATATTTAGAAAAAGCCATTGAACTTTTACCTTCTTTTATACCTGAGAGAGATAACCAAAGAAAGAAAGTTCATGCCATAAGATACTACGTTAAGTCATTGATTTCTGAAAATAAGGTCTATTTGTTTGCAGATAATAACATTGTTCTAGATTTAATTTTACGTTCTAGAGCTCATTATTATGCCAAGAAAGCAGAACAAAGCATGGTTGGTATAAAGAAGCAAGAAAAGGAATTAAAAAACTTAATTAATGAAAGGATGATTGAGACAAAAACTGTGGGAATGGTAACTGAATCAAGTTTGGTTACACTAGGTCTTCAAAGTACATACAAGAATGTAGTTAGAAAGTTCATCGAAGAGATGATTGGAGTTACGATTGAATCTGAGGAGTTACCAGAAGTTCTAGCTGAAGCAGTTGAAAAGCAATTTGCAGAAATGACTGAATTTCATGAACTACTGGATCTTATATTATTAGATACTCAAGAATTAATAGCAACAAGCAAAAGTGTTTCCATAAAGGGGAATGAAATCAACTGGGATTTTGTTAAAAGAAGGAATGTCTTTGGACCTGTTATCAAAAAGATGTATGAAGGTTTACAAGGGGTCATTCTTGGTGAACTTTACGCTATTGTAAAGAAACCTTCTAAGGCTTCAAGTAATTATACTAAATCTAGTAAAAACTTTTACGAAGTCAGTGAGACACTAGGAAAAATAACAGAATATCTGGAAGAACAGAAAGAAATGCCACAGATGATATACACATTTTCTTTATTCTGTCGAGAGAACAGTAAAGCAGTTAGAGATAGAAGGAAAAGGCAACCTGCTCCTTATTCAGAGATGGTTTCAATTTTGGATTACCTTCTCCTCAATCTTTAAAACTTTCAGAATGATAGTTCTTTGAGAGAGAATGGAAGACATTCAGAAGTTGAACAAAAATGGAATTCCAATAACGATAATTGGTTTACCATATGCTGGAAAGACAACTCTTGTGAATTGGATTAAAGAAGGTAGATTCACAAGACCAAAACCTACTGTTGGTGTTAATTTTGAAGAAATTAAAATTAGCAACATAAATTTCAGTATCTTCGACATCTCGGGACAAAAATCCTTTCGTTCAACAATCTGGAAATCATACGTAATGACTTCTGTGGGGATTATTTTTGTTCTCGATTCCTCAGATAGAGAACAGCTTGAAGAAGCTTCTAAATGGTTCTGGATTATGGTTGATGAATGGCTACAGGGTAACTATTCTGATAAAGTTATAATGTTCATAGCTAACAAATCTGACTTGCAAAAAGCAATGAATCTTGAAGAGATTATTGAGCTTCTAAATCTCACAAAAATGTCTCAGCATCAGAACCTCTCCTTTCAATTCTTTAAGACATCCTTTAGAGAAGCTAAAAACACAGAATATGCAATGAAATGGTTTGTAAGTAAGGTTAAACAATTAATCGACATTCAGAAAACAACACCAAATGCACTCCTAATTACAGATGTTGACGGAAACATTCTAAACCTTTATGATCCAGATAACATTGTTGAAGATTCGAATATGTTTGTTGGATATCTCAATGCATTGAGTGGTTTTACTAATGAACTTCTCGGTCATGATAAATTCAAAGTTATCAAGGTTGATCCTTACTTCTACTTCATATGTGAAGAGAAAAATCATTTTATTTCTATAGCTGTAGATAATGAACAAACATTACCTGAAGCTCGAAGATTAGCTTTTCTTGTCAACGAATATTTATCCAAAAACAAAAAGAATCAGAATAAAGAAAAGCTTGCAGATTTCGTTAAATCGCTATTAGCATAGCAAGGAAAAGAATTTTATATATTAAAAAGAGGGTAGTTCCGTAAAGAATATAAAGACTTTGGATTTATCTTCTTTGTATTATATGGTGATAATTGATGGATTGTAGATTCTGCAAACTAGAAAATATTGAACTTATGGAAGGAGGAGTATACAAATGTCCCTACTGTGGATATTCCTTTGATGTATCAAGAGCAGGAATCTTTTATGATAAAATTATGAAAATGCCCCTATCTTCCTGGTTGTTAGCTTCCATCCTCTGGTTTTCTGCAATACTAACAGGGGTTCTACTTGGATTAGGATTTACTAGTGGCTCATTGAGCACAACAATTTTATTCTTGTTTATTTATGGAGCTTCAGCTTTTCTATATGGATTTTCAACTTCCTTAGATATGATGCAAACTTACTGGTTATTTATTAAATATAAGTTTCGTAAAGCAGAAAAAAGCTTAGATGATGTTAAAGAGGAAATACAAGTTCTGAAAAAGAAGAAGATTGTGAGTGAGATGGCAACAGGTCAATCTCTTGATGAAACAACAGGAAAATTCATCGATACCGATATTCGACCTGGAGAGAAAAGAATTCCAAAAATGGCCCCAGCATTTCTCGCAGGAGTATATACTATTGGACTAGGTATTTTATTCACAATAATTTTCAATGTAGTCTTTCCACCATTCAATTAGACTACATCAATTTCTTTATTTTATTAAGGATCTGAGGTAAGTTAAATTACCGATATCATTTCTCCTTTCATCAATAGGAGTTTCTAATATCCATGAAATTTGATTAAAATCTTTGTCATTTATCAGTGCTCTAAATCCCTCTTCACCTATATTACCTAATCCTATATGCTCATGTCTATCTCTGAATGAATTCAACTCTCCTAGAGAATCATTTGCATGAATCAGAGCTAAGTTAGTTAGACCTATATTTTCCTCTATAATTTCCTTAGTGTTTTGTACAGCTTTAGAATCTCTTAGATCATATCCTGCACCAAATCCATGGCATGTATCAAAGCATACCTGCACTGCATGTGAATCATTAATTTCAGCTATAATCTTCCCAATATTTTTGAGTGAACCCGTTAAGGAATTTTTTCCACCCGATGAATTCTCGATTAAAATCGTAACTTTACCTTCAGAAGCTTCAATTCCTTTTATGATGGATTGTATATATGTGGTTAAACCTTGTTCCAAAGTTCCTCCTTTATATGATCCTCCATGAACTACAAAATAAGGAATTTCTAAAATTTTACATCTTTCAATTTCAATAGAAAAACAGTCAATAGACTTCTTATACATTTCAGGATTCTGTGATGCAAGATTAGGAAGATAGGAAATGTGAGCAAAGGTTGGATAAAGATTTCTAGTTGACTGATTACTTTTGAACTTACTTATTTCCTCTTCAGATAGATTTTTTGCTACCCAACCTCTAGGATTTTTGACAAAAACTTGGAAAACATCACATCCCTTTTCCTTAGCTCGATCAAAGGATAAATCTACCGATTTAGATATGGAAACATGACAACCAAGCTTTACCATTCATAATTCCCTCTATTTGAATCTAGAAGTCATACGAAGAAGCTAATTTCATATACTTTTTTGACAATGCTACAACTTTGTCTCTAGCTTCTCCTGATTCCTCTTGAAGAACTTGTGAGTAATAGACTTTTGCCCTTACATATGCCCTATAGGATTTGTAAAAGTTAATTATTGGTGATTCAGATGTAAAGTCACTATTGATTCTTTCAAGATATTCTTTCATAAATAATACAGATAAATCATATAACCCGTGAAAATCCAAATCCATTGCGAGGAATGCAACTTCCTCGAGAACATCTTGGATTCTAAGCATTTCATTGAATTCAATACAATCAAAAATAATAATTTCTCCTTTGAAATAGAAGATATTTGCTAGAATTAAATCCCCATGACCATCCACAATTTTCCCCTGATTGGAGCGTTTGTTAAAGAAGTTTTCATTTTTCTCCAAAAAACTAAACACTCTGGTTTCTAAAACTGAATCCAAAGGAAAGTCAGGATAAGTTCTCGTTGTACGGAAATTTTCATCCCATTTTTCAAATATATTTTCATATACAGAAAATTCAGGTTGAATAGTGTTTTTCTTATGAAATTCAGCAATAATTTTTGCAAGTTTAATGAAGAGTACATCAGATAATTCTTCACTATTTTTAACTTTATTTAACAACAAATCTTCTTGAGGTAATTGCTTCATCTTTACTAGGTATTCTAATGGCTTACCACGCACGGAAAATTCTAGATTGGTATTAATTTGAACGATTTCCAAGTAAATGGAAGGAGCTAAGCGCTTATTGTAAAAAAGTTCATTTTTGCATGCTTGAAACCTTTTTTCAACAGTAGAAAAATCCAAAATATCTCCAAATTTGAGCGATTTTTTCATTTTATATACATACAAACCAGTTAAGAAAACCCAACTTATATGGGTTTCAATCATCTGAATATCCTTGTTGGTTTCATGTGGATAATAAGATGATTTTTGTAAATTACTCAGTATCTTTTCCTGTGATAGCATCGCTAATCCTTTCTAATATTTCATTATGTTCTGAAGCCATATTAACTTCAATATGTGGAAGGCTTGTTGTCTCAAATAGTTTTTTGAATTTCTCATATATTTGTAAATCTGCATCACTTAAGGTTCGTCTAGTTCTTTTATCTCTCTCTTTGAACCTTTTATTGATTATGCTATCTGGACAATCGACAATTACAAGAACAAACTTAGCGTCAAATCTTGCGCAGATTCTTCCGACTTTGCTACGAAGCCTTTCTTGATAAAAAGTTCCATCTAGAACGCATCCCACGCCATTTTTCAAAAGTGTATAAAGCACATAATAGATTGTATCGTAAACTATCATTCTTTGTCTATTGCTATAAGAACCTCTACCAAATGTATTCCTTCTTACATCTCTAAAAATTCTTTTTCTAACGGAATCCGTACTTATATGCTCTAGTCTATATTTCCTTGCTAGTTTTCTTGCTAATGTAGACTTACCTGTTCCTGGAAGTCCTGCAAGTACTATCACAAGTGGTGGTCTTCTATGTGGTTTTGATGAGATATAATTCACTTCCTTTTAGAATGATCTGGACATCTATATTGTTCTTCTTCTTTGAACACACCTTTCTTTACTATCTTTTTTGAATGCTTACTGCAAATCACTTTACCACAGGTTGAACATTTGATGATATGATCACTGCACACATGATTATCACAGAAAGCACATTTGGACCCCTTTTCAGATGATACAACATTTTTACAGTATGAACAAACAACAGCGTGATCTGAGCATATTATTTCATGTGTTATGCTATCTGTAACTGTATGATCTTGACAGAGAACACTTCCACAGACTGAACATACATCTGGAGTTGACACAAATAACATTTTTGCTGCTTGTTTTGTAAGACACAAATCACATAGCAAGTGAATCTCAGTTCCTAGAACAGATTCAGCAATTCCGTGAGTTTTAATTTTATTGCCGTTTGCATCTGATACAGCAATTTCAGCTAATGAAACTGGGATATAAATCAAAGCAGCATAGATGTCCCGTATTTCTGAACTTTTTGGTATAATGAATTCCTTCTTAGCGGTTAAACGAAGATTATCTTCAATTAATCTGACTTTGGGTGATTCTTTAGCTATTATGTCAATTTCCTTTATTCTAACAATTGCTTTCTCCACATCTTTCACAAAGTTCTTTACAACCTCAGGGCCAAATTTGATGGTTTCTATTGCTTTATTATAATCAGTAACATCGTTATTACTCTTGAATTTGTATTTATCCTCAATCAATGGTTTAAGAGTAACATAGAGAGCCTTAGCTTGTTCAATTTTTGCTTGAAATTGTTTAACTTTCTTTCTTTTGATATCAATTTCCTTCCAGAGTGTATCTCTTTCCTTCTCCAATTCTTCTAACCAATTTTGTATTTCAGCTTCATGTTCTTTCTCAATAGTTACTAGTCCTTCTTTAATACAGTTTTGCCAAGCTTGAACATAGAACGTTTGATCTATCAAGAGAACATCATGAAATGATTCAAGGATGGATTCAGGTTTTCTTTGAACTTCTAATTGCTTAATATTAGCTGATGATGCTGAGAATAAACTTCCTAGATTTTTCATTGGAAGGACTGAAATAAGTTCTTCAAATACTTCTTCAGCTTGAATTGGAATACTTGTTTGTCCCCAAATCTTTTCTTTGTCACTAAATTCTATACGGTCTAATAAGGGAAAAATTCTTCTTATAGGTAGTTCAAGCAAAGCATTTTCCCATCTTTCTGCATTAGCATAATTAACTTTAATTCTTCTCTTAGCTTTTATTTGAAAATCGAGATACAAAAAGGGAACATATGCAAGATTGAGATTCTCGGTTCCGAGATAGTTTATTTTCCTAGTTCCAAAGAATTTTTCCAATAATTCTTTGAACTCTACAGGCTCATACTTCAAGTATTGTTCTTTCATTGACTTTATTATTTTGGTTAGGTCGATGGGTTCTAAGACTGAGATGTCTGATTCTTCTTCAATTTCATCTCTCTCCTCAGATTCGATTTCTTCAGTTGCTTTTCTTATTTCTTCTTCAACTGCATTGTCTTCATCTTCAATAAGATCTACCTGTTGATCAAGCAAACTAGTAGTTTTAGTAAATTTTCTGATAGCAGATAATTCTTTTTCCAAATCCTCTAAATTTAGTTCTTTTTCAATATCTTCAAAATCCACAGAGTCAATATCATGATCATAATCACCTATCTGCTTGCATAAGGTAGCAGGTGGATACTCATACATTTTTGCTACATCTTCATCTGAAAGGGTTTGGTGAACTGAGTAGAGTCTTCTTGTAATAATGTGAACTGGAGCATTGAAATTATCTGGTGAAAGAACGTAAAATTCTCCACTCCTAAATTTTTGCAATTGGTCTACTATGAATCTAGCTTCAGGGTGAGATTGAAGCATTTTGTCAACTATTCTCAAATCTTGAGGAGTGACGAATCTACCAAAGAGAAAGGTGCTTACTTGACCAAAGGATTTGTAATCTACATCACTTATATTCTGAGTTGCTACTACCATAGATAGACCATATTTTCTGCCTTGTTTGAATAGAAGCTGCAACCACTGTTTTGTAGGAGGATTTTTTGGATGAGGGGGAATTAGTTGAGGTGGTCCCGCCAATTCATCTATATAAAAAATAAGTTGAGGATCTGTAGATGGATTAGAGCGTATGTAAGTGTAAAGATTTTGAGCAAGGGTTGTAATGTAGAGTTCCCTCAGTCTTAGGTTTGAAAGTGTATTCATAAAAATTATAGCAATTCTGATTTTATCTGGATTAGTTGGGCGGATCAAATTCTGAACAGATAATTTTGGTCCCAAATTAAATACAAGAGAAGAAGCTCCTACGTTAATTGATTTTATTCTTTTTATTAGTGAATCCTTCTCTTTTTGTGATAATAAAGTTCTAATACTTTCTGATAGATATGCTTCTTCTGTTCTAATCAAATCAATCAACATCTCAAAGTTAGCTATCAGTATATCTTTTTCTAAACATTGGTCAAAAAGAGAGACTAAATAAGCTTTTACAGCTCCTCCCTTTTCTGTATTAATTTTGTATCCAAGTACATTTACCATAGTTGTAGCAATACCATCTATAGCCAAAATTTTCTCCTCCTTGTCTAACTCTTGAGGAGGCATTATAAGAGGATTAATTGAAAGAGGAATCCCTTTTTCAGATGCAGGTGTAAAAATTACAACTTCAACCTTATCTTTGTATTCATTGTAAAACTCCTCTGAAATGCCATAAGGTTTCAGTTTCTCATAATCTTCAACCATAGCCAAGCAGCTTATATCTCCTTGAGGATCAATAATAATTGCAGGAATTTCATGTCTCACAGCTTCCTCAATAAGTATTTTACATGCGACTGTTTTCCCTGATCCTGTTTGCCCAAAAACGCTTATGTGTTTATTTAAAGCCTTTAGAGGCAAAAATACATCTTCATCTGTAGAATGTTCTTTTCCTAAATAAAGAGAAGGATTGAATCTATCTGTATCTGACATTATCTTCAATTAAAGAGGAGAATCAAAATATAAAAACTATTGTAAAATAGATTTAGAGAACAAAAAAAAAAGGAATTAAAAATTATGCGCCGGCTACAATAAAGAATATGCCTCCAATTAAAGTTAAAATTGCTGGAAGACCACTTCCAATAATAGCAAAAACTATCAGCAATATTCCAATAACAACATAAGATAAACCAAAGCGTCCTAAACATAAAAGAACTACAAGTGCTCCAATTGCAATCAATATTATTCCAAGAATTAGAGGTTGCAGTCCTCCACCTATTTTATCCAGCCAAGATGCTGTATAGAATACATCCATAATTCCAGCTGCTATGGTTTCCAATATAGTTAAAACTCCGACTACGATCCAAAAAGCACCACCGAGTACTCCAAAAATTGTACCCCATTGCGCGAGTTCTTTTTTCTTCGCCATAAAGCCTAATGAAAGGTTGTTCTATTTAAATTTTCTTTAAGTAAAAGATATAATAATTAGAAAATACTATCGCTTTCTTGTGGAAGCAATAATAAACAATATTCCGCCAACTACTGCAAATAATCCTGGAATCCCAAGACCAAATAATCCAATGATAATTAGTATGATACCAGTAACCATTTCTGGAGGTTCAGCTCCAACTAAAATTATTATAGTAGCACCTAAAACTACGCCAATAATTGCTAAGACTATAGTAGTTAATGGAACGGTAAATAAAACTGTTTTTACAATTAAATCTTGAACGATATTTGGTAGGTAAGGTGAAGGAAGAAAATGATTAAGAAATAACAGAGCAGCGCCTAGAGCAAATAAAACTCCTCCAGTATAGGATAATATTTGTGCCCATCTCTGAAGGTCTCTTTTTCTTGCCATAAGAAAAATAAGGAACAGCCCTTTTTAAGATTAATGGCTATTCTAAAGGAACGTTCCTCTTGCTGTTAATATATGAGGGCTCACGCCCTGTGAGAATCTAACTACAACTGATTTATCAACTGAAGAGCTTTTTCCATGAAGTCTTGTAATAGTTCCTATAAGATGTTTATCTGAATTTGGGAAATTGACTTTAACTTTTCTACCAAGATATTTTTCTAATGGAATCTCAGTTTCATAGAGTTTCATAGTAACAGTTCTATTCTTAGATTTTCCTGCACCATCATGTAAAATTCTGGTAACAACACCAAATGTTGTAGAAATCTTAGCTAACCTCTTTGGTTTAGATTTCTTAGTTCTCTTCTTTTTAATTGTAAATATGTGAGTACCTTGTTCTATAGCTTTTCTTGTAGCTTCTGAAACTGTAGTTTTGACTGTTATTGATTTCTTTACTGGAGCTTTTGCAACAGGCTGTCTTACAGAAGGTCTAGGTTCAGTTTTCTTTACAACTGCTTTTGGAGTTGTTTTAGGAACCTTTGGTTTAGGAATTGATTTATCTTTACTTTCTGCTACAGGCTTCTTAGCAGTAGGAATCTTAGTAGCAGGTTTTTTGGCAGTAGGTTTTTTAGCAGTAGGAACCTTAGTAGCAGGTTTTTTGGCAGTAGGTTTTTTAGCAGTAGGAACCTTAGTAGCAG
>DXJF01000153.1 GCA_019057375.1 Candidatus Heimdallarchaeota archaeon | reverse complement strand
GCAACAAGAGTATAGTTATCATCTGGAAGGACAAAACTATTGAATTCTAGTACCCATTTCTTCTCGTAAATGTTGTAACTTGCTTCTTGACTAACACTTTGTTGATATAAGTAGTAATAATCTGAGCTAAGACTAAAGAAGTATACATCAAATCTAGAAGTATCGATTCCTGAAGCGTCATCTGCATATACTTCTATGAGGATATCTTCCGATTCATGAGTGTCATTAGCAGGAGAGATGAAGTATGTAGTGGGACCAAAAATATCAACTAAAGCGAATGATTCTCCTGAACTGTTCAAATTACCAACTTCATCTTTAACGTATAATGTAACAGCAAAATCATCTTCTGCCATTGTAGCTGTTTCTGCACTTGTAATTAAATAATCAGTTACTGCTGTAGTAGTTGATGTAAATAGTGTCTCAGCACCATATGCATCCCCAGATAAAACTAGTGTCTGATTAACTAATTGAGCACCGCTTAAATCTTCCCAAACCCATGAGATTTGAAGAGCTTCCCCTTGGGTTAATGAACTAGCATTCAAGCTCAGTGTAACACCCAGAGCATTATTATCTATGTTGAATGTGTTTTTGATAACTGAAGATTGTCCGAGCGAATCATTCACATAAAATTCTATTGCATATCCACTATCATCTGTGTAACTTGCTGAATCTATATTATAAGCCAAGGGTTGATCATTAAGAAGAATTGTTTGATCTGTGTCTATGAAATCATAAGTAACTCCTGATGGTTTATACCCTCCAGAAGTAATAACTTGAGGATCAATAATCCCTTTAACCCAACTTCCATTTATTGGATTAAAGACAGTCATTGCTAAAGGATCGATTCTTACAGCAGAATTCAAGTTTTCTTGAGCAACTGCTGTAGTTCCATCAGCATATGTTAACATAAGTCTGAATACATTGTCCCCTACAGCTATAACGCTCGAAGGATCAAACGAAATTGCTATATCAGCTCTAGCTGTAACATCCATCGTTAGTGGCAATTCTTCCACCACTAAATAGGAATTATTAATTACTGTTCTGTCAGCAAGAACATCATTATCTATTGTTAAGGTAATGTTATCAATTGTTGCACTTGCAGACCCCGTATTCTGTAAAGTTATATAAACTAAATCTGCAACATCGTCTCCATCACTGTCAAACCATTGAGTTGTGATAAAATTCACGCTTGCACTCCCTTTTAGTAACGGAACGACAATAAAATACACCATAGCGCTAGCTGCTACTACTAAACTAATGAGTAGAACTGTAGCGATAACTGGTGAAACTGCTCTTTTTGCCTTTCTAAAATTAATCTTCATACAATTGCCTCTAAACGGTCACTATACATACTACAATTTTAAAGGTAATAAATTTTATTGAAGTCCTAGTTAGAAAATATCCATAACGAATAACTTATATTTCCACTTTTAACATCGACAATTGAGAAAATGACCCAAGAGAAGAAAATTACTGTCAAAAAACAAGCATATTTAGTAAATGATGAAATAGCAGATAAAATCAGACGTTTAATGAAGGAGAAAAATAAACTATTTTTCAATATCATGGGCAGTATAGGAGCTGGAAAAACACTTCTTCTTGAACGAATAACAGAAAAGTTATCAGCCCACTACAAAATTTTTGTTATAAACGGGGATGTAGCAACTACCATTGATGCTGATAGAATAGCTGCTCAAGGTGCTACAACAGTCCAAATTAATACAGGAGGAGGTTGTCATTTAAATGCGAATCTTATCCAAAAGGAATTGGATAAGATAAATATTGATGATTATGATATCTTTTTTGCTGAAAATGTAGGAAATCTTATTTGTCCATCTGCATGGGATGTAGGAGCACAAATGAACATAGTTGTTGTTAGTATTACCGAAGGAGAATATGTAATTAAGAAACATCCGATAATTTTCAAAGGTGCAGAGATAGCAGTGATCAATAAATGTGATTTAGATGGATTAGGGTTTGATTCTGACATTTTAGTTGAGGATGCTAGCAAAATTAAATCGGACATGGAAGTTATTTGTACTAGCGCAAAAACCTCTTTGGGTCTAGAAGCATTAATCGAAGCATTAGGTATCCAATTACCATAGGTTGAGTAAAATGCATGAATATAGTCTTGCATCAGCAATCGTGGAGCAAGTAAGGAAAATTGCACAAGAACATAATGCAAGCAAAGTTAAAACTATTATAGTATCTGCTGATCCTTATGAAATGGTTATACCTGATTTACTTAAAGAAGCATATGGGATAATAACAGATGAACATGAACTATTCAAGGATTCAAAATTGGAACTAATTATATTACCTGCAGAAATAATTTGCATCGATTGTGATCATAAAGGAGAGCCTTCAATGGAGGGAGATGAGGAGTTTGCATACAATTTTAGGTGTGCAAAATGTGGTTCAAGAGACACCCACCTCAATATCAGACATCTAACTATTGAGACTGTTGATTTGGAAATCCCTGAATGAAATAATCAAATCTGTTCTTTTTCTCTAGGTAGAGTAATACTCTGAAAGAATTGCATTACTTTGAGCAAATTTTATTATTTTGCTTAATTCATCTCTTAATTTGTTAACATTCTTCTCATGAAAAGTTGATAAGTAAATAATTCCTACTAAAAATGTGGTTCCAGATATGAGAACTATAATCAACATTAATGCAGCAAGAGCAGTTAGGAATAGAAGTATACTGTAAGTTATGGGATCACCAGCTTTAACAATTCCTATCTCATCAAATACATCCGTTAAAAAGCTGATTCCAGCTAAGAATGCAGATACATTGAATAGTCTACTAACCACACTTCTTCTCATTTTGTTTGCTAAGGTATGGCTTTCATTGTTGTTTTTGATGATTTAGATTTTTCAGCACTTATTTCTTGTAAAGGAAGCAAATACTCTCTATTACTTGATATATAAACCGCTATTCAATATGTATCTTTATTCGAATATTAACGTTGTGAGAACTGCAACCTTAAAACAAGTATTTTCTTGAAATATTAGAGTTCTATATGTTTAAATATCGCACATGTGTTGCTTACTAGATGGAAGTCAAAAAAGAAAGACGGATTCACTCAGTACTGTCAAATATTTTCTATTATACATTCGTTTCTCTTGTAATTGCTATTTTGATCATTTCCTTAGTCTTAGACGACTTCGATTTAATTCTAAATATTCTATTTATTTCTCTGCTAATTAGTACAGTTGTTATTGTTTTTTACTTGACAGTACAGATGTTAAGGTATAATATCAGTGTCAATAAAAAGGCACAGATAGGCATATTCCTGATTGTAGTTGGATTTTTACTAATACTATTTTCTACTGGTAAGCAAATAACTTTAGGTGAAAGTTTCATCCGAGATATTCTTGGACCGACATTCTTTGTTTATTGGGGAATTGGTTCAATTGTTTCAGGAATAATAGTAGAACTAACCTTTCTAGATCAATTTATTTGGGATATGATTGCAAAACCCATAAAATTTCTCTGGAACGCAATGATTTCATTCTTCAAATGGTTTGCCGAACACTGGAAGAATATTATTCTCTATTCTTTGGATATTATTTCTCTAACCGGGATTGTAACTGTGGTGATTTTGTGGGCAGTAGAGTGGTGGATGATTTTCCTACTTTCAGTGTGTTGTGTTTACCCTGTCGTACATCACTCAAAGCGAATTTGGCGAGTGATAAAATATGTAGCTGTCGACATCTTCTATGAATTTTTTAAAAATCTCTTTATTGCTCTACAAGATGCATTGAAAGCAATCTGGGGCAAAATAGTTGCATTCTTTGCTTTTATCGCTGAACATTGGTGGGCCATTCTTAAGGAGATTCTACGTTTAGCAGGTGTAGCTGGTGGTGCATTATTCATTTACTTTGGGATCAAGTTACTACAATATACATATTTCATATGGATTGGTATCGCAGTAATTATTTTCAGTCAGTTATTTACAAGAAAAGTGATTCTACAAGCAATTTGGAATGCTTTTGTAAGTTTGGTTACTTTCATTTGGGAAAAAATAGTTGCATTTGCTGATTTTGTTTGGAGTATAATTGATTCAATATTCTTATTCATAATCGAACATTGGTGGCCTATTCTCAAAGAAATTCTCCGTTTAGCAGGAGTCGCTGGTGGTATAGTTTTGATCTATTTTGGACTCAAATCAGGAGGTTCTGAATACTTTGTATGGTTAGGTTCAATTGCTATAATAATAAGCGAAGTGTTTACAAGAAAGGTTGTACTAAAGAAAATCTGGGAAATATTTTCTCAATTCTTTATATTCATTTGGGAAAATATCATCAAACTATATTATAAACGAATAATAAATGAGACAATCAGACTCATATTTACAGGAGCAGGTATTTATGCACTCTATTTTGCATTTACACATGATTCTGAAAAATACTGGTACTTGTTCTATATAGGAATAATAACAATATTATTGGCAGAAATAATACTCAGGAAACCAGTTTTACTCAAACTAAAAGAAATAGTAGTTAATCTCTCCTTATTCTTCTGGGAAATTATACTCATTCTGAAAGAACCCTTCGCTGCTCTGTGGAATAAATTTATTGCATTACTTAGGTTTGTAAAAGAGCATTGGATAAAGGTTATTCTTTACACACTAGATTTTGCTGCTTTAGTATCTATTCTTTACTTCTCTGTTACATTTAAAGCTAAACAAGCAGACACTTGGTGGCACATTCTGATTCTGACTGCTTGCAGCTTGTATATACCTTGCCATCATTACAAGACAGTTTGGAAGGTTTTGAAATTCATAGCAGTGGATATATTCTATAATCCGATTGCAAAAATTATCAGCGCAACAAAAGATTTCTTTGTGAAAATATGGGAGATAATTGTAGAGATTTTCGCATTTATCACCGAACATTGGTGGACTATTATTAAAGAACTTGTTAGGTTTGTTGGAATGGCTGGAGGATTTGTACTTATCATCTATGGTGATAGAAACCGAGAATATTGGTATTTTATTATTTTAGGAGTATTTAGTATCATTTTCTTTCAATTACTAACTAGGAAGAAAGTTATGATCAAATTCTACGAATTCTTCAAAGCTTTTATAGAATTATTAATTGAAAGTAGAGTGCTAATCTTTAGAATTCTTGGCTTAGCAGCTGTCATTGCTGGAATTGCTATTGGTTTCAAAAGAAGTTGGGGATATGAAGCTTATTTATCATTATCAATTGGTGGAACATTCCTTCTGTTCTCCCACTTCATATTCCATCCTAAGAAACTCTTGGAGTTTCTGAAAAAAATCCCTGAATTCCTTAGCAAGACATTTGGTACAATATGGTTAACTTTGAAAACTGTTTTTGGATATATAGGGGATAATTTCCTGACATTACTTTTGCTCTCAATAGTGATTTTCAGTATGGTTTATGGAATTTCTCTTATTCCTTCAGCTTTTTGGCCAGCTTTCGATTTTCTAGGAGTATTTCCTGAAGATATGAAAGCTCTCAAGGCATTCATTGGTGCAGGATTGATAGTTATGGCTTCAGTAGCTATTATTCTACTTAGGTGGCGTGGAGAGCTTAAGAAACTAAAAACTGGACGCTCTAAGAAGCTAGCAGAACAAATTGAGGAGTTGTGGAAGAAATGAGTGAGAATAAAACCACTAAGGAACTTAATGAACAAAAAACCCCAGCTCTAACAACAATGTGGATTGGATTAGTTGTTGGGGTAATTGGTCTATTGGGAACTATGATAACTGGAATCGCTGATTTACCTATAAATTTGGAGTGGATTTTCATGTTGTTTATCGGTGTTTTAGTCGCTGGTTTCTTCATTCTGTTCTTTGCTGTAATCCTACGCCGAATAAAGAAAAAGGGAATAGACTACTTCGTTCTTGGTGCTATTACTGCATATCTAGGATTTTTCATGATGGCACTACCAACAATAATATACATAATAACATACGGAGTGGAAGATTTTGAAATTCAGGATTGGATTCTCTTCGTAATTATGGGTTTTGGTGTTCTTTTGATTATCTTTGGATTTTTCATAGAAGCCTACGATCTTAATGAGAAACTTCTAGAATTATTTAGGAGAATAGGTGAATCCCTGAGAAAAATGCTTCAGAGAATTAAATGGAAGTTAGTATTATCTCTCTGGAATCTTTTATCGATTGCAGGAATAATAGTTATCGTTCTTACAGCTGTTGAAGTATTTATTTGGATTGAACCTTTGTACTTCTACCTAATTGGAAGTGGTTTGATACTGATAAATATCATTATTCACCTAAGAAGAGAAATTGCTGAAATGCTCAAAGACTTAGGAAAAATTCTACTAACACTTTTCCAATCTTGGTGGAGAGGAATAAAATACATACCTAATCTAATAGTTAGATTAGCTAAATTTCTTTATGATCCTGAAAGATTCAAAAGAATGGTTAGGTGGGTTAAAGCTAAACTTATAGCAATCTTCACTTGGATTGGCGAAGCTTTCAAATTTATTTTTGTTCGAAATTACTTACTTCTTTTCGTTTTTGGAATAGTAATGTTCTTCGTACTCTTCTTTAAGGTGGATAATGTGGGTTTGGAAGTTAGTTTATCCATATCTGCTTTGGTTTGTGGAGTTGCAATAATAAAACCAATACTTGATTGGAGAGAGCATTTTGGGGAAGGGATAAGTAATGCTCGATTGTTTCTATACAAAACAGGTCAGAAATCTAAGAAACTCTTACGTATCAGAAGTATAACAAGATGTCCTTATTGTATGAGACCAAATCCTATTGTTAGAAGAGAATGCTGGAACTGTAAGAAAGACATTCCACGATGTTTAATCTGCAATAATACAGTTGAAAGAGAAGTGGAGGTTTCTAGATGTTTATCATGCGATAATATATTCCATGTAAAGCATTTGAAGACTTGGTTGAGATTTAACCCCAAGTGTCCAGTGTGCCATCAAGAAATGAAGAAGATAAAGACTGAAGTGTTTAAACCTCCATTAGTAGAAGATCAAATAACAGAGAAATTTGAAATACAATCTATAGATTCTACCCCTGATTCTAAAGATCTAACTCGAGAAGAAATAGAAA
Source organism: Candidatus Heimdallarchaeota archaeon (assembly GCA_019057375.1). Classification (GTDB taxonomy): domain Archaea; phylum Asgardarchaeota; class Heimdallarchaeia; order Heimdallarchaeales; family Heimdallarchaeaceae; genus UBA460. The sequence continues at coordinate 118 of DXJF01000153.1, read as the reverse complement.
AACTAGAACAACAGGAAGTAGAGTTTGAAGATGTAGATATGGAAGAATAAAAGAGACCAAATTCCTTCATCTCTTAGTAGTGCTTCAATATTTAGAAGAAAATAGTATCACTATTTTT
>DXJF01000152.1 GCA_019057375.1 Candidatus Heimdallarchaeota archaeon | reverse complement strand
CTCCAATGATTGTTGCTTTGGGTTTAGTCATTTAACTCATTGTGAGAATAGTTAAAGTAATTAAAAATGTTGTTAAAGTAAATTAATTTTAACTCTTGTCAAAATTTATAAAATGATAAGAAACTGTCATTTGAAATGGTTCGTGCATTCATATCTATCAACTTCAAAGATAAAGATATCTTGAAAGGAGTACAAGAAATTCAGAATCAAATAAGGGATTCAGGTGCAAATGTAAGACTAGTAAATCCTGAAATCTTACACATAACAATGGAATTTCTGGGAGAGATATCGGAAGAGCAAATAACAATATTATCTGAGATGCTTTCAGAAATAAGATTTGAAAGTATGAAACTTAAAGTAAAAGGACCTGGAGTGTTACCAAATGAGAAGCATGTCAGGGTTGTTTATTGTGAAATAGATGGAGAGATTGAGAAACTGAAGGAAATTCAAAAGGAAATCAGATATAAATTAAAAAAGAAGGGTTTCAAAGTTGATTCCAGACCTTTTAAACCTCATTTAACAATAGGACGAGTGAAATCTCCTAAAAATAAGGACCAATTGATTAAGGTTATAAAGAACCTTTCAGATTATAGCTGCGGAGTTCAAGTAATTAATTCAATACAACTTAAAAAATCTATATTAAAATCAGAAGGACCAGAATATTCAGTAATCTTTAAAGTAGACGCATTAGATAAAAGGTGATTTCATGAGTAAAAAAAACCCAAAGGATACTTCAAAAGTAATTGAAAAGAAAGTTTTGGAAGTAATTCAAGTCCAATGGGAACAACATGAGAGAGTAAGAGAAATTCTTTCAATTCTCAGAGAAAAGATACAACTAGATTTAAGTTCCTTAGGGTATATTGGGAGAGTTGAGACCCAAGGTTCTTTTGTCAGAAAAACCTATCTAAGTGAAGATGAAACATTCGATCTCATGCTAATCCTGCAAAGAGCAGATAAACCAAAGATTCACCAAATTCTAGATGCGTTGGAAAAAAGATTGAAAAAAGATAGAATAAACAAGAATCCAATAACAATCACAAAGCACACAGGGAAAATCCCCTATCTCAGAATTGTTGCAGGAGATGAACTTGTTAATCTTTTTGTAGGCTTTGAGGTAACACCTGGAGAAGAAACAAAATCCATTTTTGATTTAATCCCAATGCATTCTCAATACTTGATAACTCATATGAAAGAAGAAGATAGAAATGAAGTCCTTTTACTGAAGAAATTTCTAAAGACTATTGGTGTTTACAGAAATGAAGTAGGTGCAATTGGTTTTAATGGATATCTTTGTGAATTACTCATTCTGTTCTATGGGACATTTCAAAAAACTATCGAAGCAATAGGAAATTGGAGACCTAGAACGATTATTGATTTGAAGAAAAATATTGAGAAGTTAGAAGATGTAGATCTTTTAACAAGCGAAATGCTATTGAAATATTATCCTTTGTATGTGCCAGATCCTCTAAATCCTAAAGATAACGTGGCAGCTGATGTATCTATTGATCAATTTACTTCATTGGTGGCTGCAGCTAATACATATAGGTTTGAACCAAAAATTAGTTTCTTTGAAGATTTACTCTGTGAGATTCCATCATATTCTGACCTTATGCGAAAAATCATCTTTTCAGGTAAACAGCTTGTAATTCTGGCTACTAAACGAAATTTTCAGGAAACTGAAATTTGTTGGCAAAAAGCAATGTCGATGAAGAATGCTTTTCAAGTAGAATTATTTAACAATAACTATATTTTGGAACGATCAAAAACATTTGTCTCAGATGAGTATTATGGCTTATTTTTGTCGTTGTTGGATGTCAACCCACAGATTTCAATTAGAAAGGAAGGACCTTTAATTACATCAGAGGAGTCTCTTAAATTCCTACATCAATATACTAAGCACGTTGATGTTGTAGCTGGACCATTTATAGATAATGAGCACTGGGTCATTCACTTTACAAAGAAAGGTCAGAATGTATTTGAATTTCTTGAAAGTTTGGTGAAGAAAAATACTTTCATGTTGAATGTTGATTCATTCCTGAAAATTGAAATTAAAGAGAAACTAAAGATTTTTGGTGCAGATGAACAGCTTGGAGAAATCTATGAAACTGATAGTTCTTTAGCAGAATATCTTTTTCTATTCATAGAAAGGAAACCTTTGTGGATATGTAATTTAAAACAAGCTGATCAAATATAAAAAAAGAAAAAGAAAATTTATTTTTTGAATTTCTTTCTGTAAATTACCGCGATTATTGGTGTAACTGCCAAAACAACAATTAATAAGTCAGATATACCAAAACCTAAAGTGAATGTGTTTCCAGTAGTTTCTTGTTGTGTTGGTTCTTCACCTTGAGCTAATAACTTGATAGCATGGACCACAAAGTGTCTTTTTCCATCTACATCTTTTAGTTCAAAGTAGTTTGGTCCTAGATTAGAGTCATCAGATATTATTGTAGAAATATATACATAATCTCCAACTGAAAAATCCCAATCTCTTCCAATCGCATCTCCAGTAACTAAGGGTTTTGCTAATTCAACGTGATGATAGTACGATGCATATGTCTCATTTGCTTGACCATCGTTTGATCCACCTACATCAACATCAGGAGTAGGTTCAGAATAATCTCCAGGAAGGAAACCATCAGAATAGCCGTGTTCATTGATCATAACAAAATCAGTACCATCTGTGTAGTTAAGCATATCAACTGATTTTCCTAATATAAATGCTAGAAAATCATGAGTAGTAGATAATATATCATAGATTTTGAAGGCTATGTACAGATTAGTTCCATCATGGAAAAGTTTCATTTCACCTGTAATTGTATTTAATGGGTCCCACGATCCATCAGTGAAATTCTGATAGGATAAAGTAACGTTATATAATGTAGCATCTGACCAGACTGCTTCATCAGCAATTCCATCGAAAGTAACAACTCCATCCAAATATGGTGCTTGGAATTCTTCACCTTCTACCCAAAGGTATTGATTACTAACATCTGGTGTACCAATTAAAAGTTCGTCTCCGTCATTATAGCCTACACTCAATCGAATGTATCTGAATTCTGTTTCTGTGATTGTACCATAATTGGGACCTCCATCAACGGGAAAGACATTAATCCACGCGGTAAATTCAACAGCTATAGAATTTCCATATTCTAGGTGAATATCCTTTCCAGCTACATCTCCAGAGCGAATTTCTTTGGCAAATTCGAAATAAGAACCACTATCGCTTGCATAAATTGATGCTGCAATTATATCGTTGGTACCAAAATAATCTTCATCAGGTAGAGGAACTGTTGCTGTTTCGCTTTCATCTGGAAAAGCTAAATCAAGATATTCTGGAGAATAAGCATTCATATGAACTCCATCATTCTGATCCGATCTTCCAAAGAAGTGTACATCCATAGCCTTAACATGCCCCATAGAAGCAGGAATATATGCATAGAAGAATAGGAAAGTATCATTATATGCAAATTTGAAATCTACTGTAATATAATTAGATGGATTTCCAAATTCAAGGATATCCATAGAACTAAGAACTGGATTAGCCCAATCTGTAAAGATTCCATCAATTATTATACCATCATCTTGCGCAGCTATTACGGCAATAGTTGCAGGAATTGTATCTCCTGCTGTTGTGTTCAGAAGGCTACTACTCATGATGGTTAAACCAAAAATGAATAATAGACCTATAATTCTTGTTTTTCTCAAATTTATGAACCCCCATAAATTTACCTAATATAATATTGGAATCTTTCTTTAAATAGACTATGTTTGAGGAAATTAGAATAGAGGAAGTTCGAGAAAAATGGAAGCTTCTTTCTAAATCTTTGAAATTGTAGAAGATGATTTTTTTACATTTTTATACTGAATTCTGTTTGTGAAATTGCATGAGAATTGTTGCTACTGCTGATACTCATTTTGGATTTGAATATGGTAGAATAGCTGTAACAAAAAAGGAATCAATTGAAAGAATGAATCTAGCTTTCGAAAATGTTTTGAATGAAGCAGTTTCGAAGAAAGCAGATTTGGTGTTGCATGGTGGAGATATGTTTAATCGTTCTTCACCAAAAAAAGCAGTAATAAAAAAGGCATATGATATAATTCAAAAATTCGCAGAAAATGATATTCCTTTAGTTGCTATACCTGGAAATCACGATAAGTCAGTTCTTCCTGAATCCTTGATAAGTCATTTTAATACTAATATTTATTTTATGAACAAACTAAAACTATTAGGTTTATCAGAAGTAGCTATTCTCTCATTTCCTTTTGAGGGTAATTCACCAAGAACCATATTTGAAAAAGTAGCTAAAATAGCGAAAGAGAATCCAGCGCAAAAGATTGTTGTTCTATGTCATCAACTCTTTGATGGAGCTTGTTTTGGACCCCATAATCATATTTTTACAAAAAGAATAGATACACTTGAAACAGAGAAACTACCAGAAAATGTTCTCCTAGTAATTTCTGGCCATATACATAGATCCCAAGAGCTTCAGAATGGTAGAGTATATTATACAGGTTCAATTGAAAGGACAAGTTTTATGGAAATTACAGAACCTAAAGGGTATCTTTTGATAGATATAGAGGATGATTTCCACAAAGTTCAATTTTGTGAAACAAAAAACAAACACTGGGAAGTTCTTGAGATTGATATAAAAAACACTGCAATGCTGTCCTCAGTAATTGAAGATGAAAATATTGAAATTGACTCAAGAACTCTTATTAGGTTTGTAAATCGAGATCTTTCTAATAGTGAGATTAAATTTCTTTGGGCAAGATATCCAGCTAAAGAATATCCCCTACTTAGATTTTCACCAAGAAATCCGAATACAGTTCTAAGAAAATTATATGAAAAATAAAAAGGATAATGTTAGTTTTTTAATTTTCTTCTAATGAAAATAGGAATTACTAAAGCAACCAATAGAATCCAGAAAGTCGAAAAACTTGTTTTGACATAAACAACTGGATTTTTGAGAGGATAAGGGTCAATTGTATTGAATGGACCATCTAAAGGATACTCAGCCCTCCTCCTCAGATCATCCCAATAATTTCCTTCGAGTGTTGTTTTATCATACCAAGTTGTGTTAAATCCTTCATCAAAAGCTTGACTCTTCCCATTTTTGTTGTTTTTTATGAAATCATTATGATGTATAATGTGTTTGTAAGCATGATATTCCTGTGTTTCGAAAATTATAGTTAAATTGAGCAATATTGCATATAGTGTATTCCTCTCGAAAATATTGTAATTATATGTTACAAAATATCCTATAGCTTTGATTCCATACAGATTCTCGCTTATTTCGTTATATGTGATGTTTATGTAAGATGAAGCCTTATATATCTCAAATCCATACAAAGAGTTTTTAGTACAGGTGTTGTTACTAAAGATGGAATGATAACTGTTAATTCCAATACCTATTTTATTATTTGCACAGTAATTGTTTGAAATCTCACTAAAGTCAGCACTAATGATCATTCCAAAATCATTGTTACTACAGATATTGTTTGAAATTGTAAGGTTTGAACCAAGTAGATGCATACCTACAGCATTAAAATTGATTTGATTCTCTTTAATTACGCTCCCTGAAGCCATAAGCTCAATTGCTCGGTGTTGATTGAATTCAAAAGTATTTTTCTCTATCAGAACAGCAGAATTATTGCAAACAATTCCAATAGATATATGAATACCATAAGAGTTATTTGAAACTACATTTGCTGATATTTTTGCTACGTATTTTTCATCAAGTAAAGGTTCCTCCCCTGTCATATTTTCAGGAGCAGGAACTCTCGGATAATAATCATGAAGAAATATTCCTGTAAAGTTGTTATTTTTGACTATATTATTGACTATTTGAGCTGTACCTTGAACAATACGGAGTATCCTAATACCAATTTTTTCAGCATCAATCATGCAATTTCTTATTATGAAACTTCTTGACGTTGAATTTATGGAAATCCCTACTTCTGAAGATGTATTAATATCCAGATTTTCAATTAAATATGGTTCTTCAGGAGTTCCTAATCCAGAAAAGCCATAATCTGAAAAATTATCATCTGAACTAATAAGAATAGGTCCACTCGAAACTAAAGAATCAAAGTTGAATGTTTCAATTTGCAGGATTGTTTCTGCATTAACTGTAATCTGTTTTGAAGAAACTGAATGTATTACATAAAAAGAACTAATCAATATAACCACAATTAAAGAAATAAGTTTGATCCTTGTAGATGTTTCCCTCATATCAAATATTTTAGTATACTTTGGCATTAATAAATGTATCAGTTTGAAGTAGAATTTAGTTTTCTCGAACACTTTTTTATATTCTATTTCCTATATCTTCTTGTGAGTTCAGATTCGTTTCTCATCATAAATCCTAATTCTAGATCTGGTAAGACAGGTAAGAGGATAAAAAAATATCTCAAAATTATCAGAGAATATTTGGGAGAAATAGATCATCAGCTCACAACAAAACCAAGGGAAGAAGCTATAATAACTGAAAAAGCTGTAGAGGAAGGTTACAAGACAATACTCTCTCTAGGCGGAGATGGAACAGCAACTAATATAGGGGATGTTTTAGTTAGCTATCCTGACACAAAACTAGGTTATATTCCCGCAGGATCGATGAATGATTGGGGGAGAACACATTCAATCCCAACTAAGATTGAAGAAAGCCTAGATGTTATCACAGAAGGATATAGTGAGAATTTCCCTGCAATGAAATGTAAAGGGGATAGAGAATCTCATTCATTTGACCACATCGATGGAGGATTTGTAGCAGATGCAGGAATTGCTTCCTTAACAGAAGCTAAGTGGATAAAGAATGGATTTCTCAAATATACTTATCTAGCTCTTAAACATGTCATCAAATTCAAGAATGCACCAGTGACAGTGAAAATAGATGATAACGATCCCTTAGTAATTGATGATCTTTCAGCTTCTGTTTTTGCTTTTAGTGATTCAATAGCTGGTTTCAGAATGCTTCCTGGAAATGCTTATTTTTCCAGAAAAAACAAGGACATTGGAATAGTTATTGCAAGAGGTTTGAAAAGATTAAAAAGGATAAGTCTGGTTCTTAAAACTTCTTCAGGCAAGCATACTGAAATGGATGGCGTTTGGTTGACAAGAGGAAAAAAGATTGAAGTTGCATCAGAAAGATCTTTAGCTTGGGAAGCAGAAGGGGAAGTTTTTAACCAAAAAGGATTAAAAATATCTGTTGAATATGTTCAAGATGCTTTAAACCTAATAGTTCCTAGAGAGAGGGATTATAATAGAAATGTAGAAGAAACTCTCTATACGAATACATTTCCATTTTGAATATCCCAATTTTGTTTTCTGATGCTAACAAATGGAATAACAAAACTAGTAAGAAAGCACAAAGAAGAAAATAAAGCATGATTCTCATTAAAAATTAATCTGATTCAATTCCTGATTCTTTTTGTTTTTGTTTTTCCTTCTTTTTTATTCTCTCTTCTCTTCTTTTAATTCTCTTTTCTATAAATTTAGGATTGAAAGTCCACAGGTCATTCCAGATAAAATTGCTGATTAAACCAGCATAAAATGCAATTGTCATCACCAAGTACTTATTCCAGAGCAAGGACCCATGAAGACCCATCATAATTCCTGTATAAATCGTATATCCTACAAACCCAATTAAGGTGAATTGAAAAAACTGAAAGAGAGTATTTGGTTGGAATTCTTTGCCTTGATCTTTAAAAGTCCAAATTTTGTTCATAACGAAAGTAAAAACAAAAACAATAGCCATGGAAAGCAGAGATGCTACAACACCTTGATTAATGGCAAATACCCATATTGATATGTCTATATCCTTCAAAAAAGTAATTCCCAATAGAATATCAAAGAGATATAACAGAAGAAAGTTCAATCCCCAGCCAATAGTTCCTATGATTGCGAATTTAATGAACCTTTTTCCTCTTTCCGTAGAGAAAAATCCTACTTTCTCTTCTGTCAAAATAAAGACCTTCTTTAAACCACAAAATGAATGAAATAGGATGTTTTTAAAAATTGTGAATTAGATATGAGGAAAAAAGTAAATAAAAAAAGATAAGAAAAATGAATAAAGAGATAAGTGTTAGAATATTTTCAATTCTCTTCCTAAATCTTCAAATTTCATTAAAGCAAAGTCTAAATCGTCTTTAGTTAGGCCAGCGTTCATCATGACACGAATTCTAGCTGTTCCTCTTGGAACCATTGGAAAGACTATTGGTAAAGCAAATATACCTTCTTCCATGAGTCTGTCGCTTAGATTTTTAGCAACCTCGTTTTCTCCACAGATTATTGGAACAATAGCTGTTGGACATTTTGCTGAAGCAGCTGTTATTTCATGTTCGTAACCCATATCAACGATTTTGCTCTTAAAATAACTACAGTTGTCTAGAAGTCTTTCTACTACTGGAATATGATATTCAGACTTAGGATCTAGAAGTTCTAATGAACCAAGAGCTGCACCAGCAACCGCAGGAGGTTGAGAACCACTAAGAAGATAAGAACGACCAGTGTTTCGAAGGAAATTGACTAAGTCTTGAGAACCAACGATAGCTCCTCCAACAACGCCCATGGCCTTAGAATAAGTGTTCATTTCAACTTGAACTTCACCTTGTAAACCAAAATGATCAACAATACCTTTACCCTTCTTATTTCGACCTAAAACGCCGTCTCCGTGCGCGTCATCAACGAATATCAAAGCTCCATATTCTTCACTTAGTTTCTGTATTTCATCTAATGGTGCCATGTCTCCATCCATTGAAAACACACCATCTGTGATAACTAAAATTCTCTTTTCTCCATTGGGATCTGCTGCATCTGCTTCTTTTAGTCTCTCTTCTAATCTGCCCATATCACAATGATCGTAAATTGTTCTAACTGTTTTAGTTAAACGCACTCCATCAATAATTGAACCATGATTTAATTGGTCAGAAATAATGAAATCTCCTTTCCTCACAAGTGTTGGTATTGCACCTTCATTTGCTATGAATCCACTCATCCATACCATTGAAGCTTCTTGCTCTTTGAAATCAGCATGTTTTCGCTCCCATTCTTCATGAATTGCCATATTTCCAGCTATTGCTCTAACTGAACCAGAACCAGCCCCATATTTCTCAACTGCTTCTATAGCTCTTTTCCTTAAATGTGGATGATTTGCTAGATTTAAGTAATTATTTGAACATAGCATCAATAATTCTTTACCATCTACTTTAACTTGAGTCTCTGAAGGGGTTTCCAATGATCTGTGTACCCATTCACGACCTTCTTTTTGGATTTGTTTGTATTCTTCTTTCAAAAATTTTGTTGGATTTCTTTTTACCATTTTGGCACCTCTCATTCTCAATGGTCATGTCAACGCTCCCTTTTTATTTTTTCCCCTTGATATCTAAAATTTCAAGGTTAGTTCATTTTCATGAAGGTTTTCCTTCTCTTCTCCCTTAGTTCTATTCCCTCTTTCTTATAAATATTGATCAAATAGCAGTAGATTAAATGCTTGTTAAGAAGATAATTAATTGTACTTCTTGTTCCAAATAGATTTTCGATTAGTTTTCTTAAGGAGTATTCCTTAGTTTCTAGCAAATCTACAATATTTTTTCTTATTTCCTCAGAATTCTTAATTCTGTCAGAAATTAATTTATGTATGTTATTCTTCCCCTCCACTATCTGACCATGACCTGGAATAAGAATATCTATATCATAAGTAAGCAATTTTTTTGCGGATTTTAGAGCGTTATCATAGTCAGATAAGGGATTATTCATGTCCATACCGACTCCAGTTTCTAAATCCATAAGGTCACCAGTAGCCAAAATTTTATCCTTTGGAAAATAGAATCCAATACAACAAGGTGTGTGACTGGGTAGCTCGATGATTTCTATGGGGATATCAAAATCAAGTTTTTTCCCTTCTGTTAAAGTGTGATTGACCAGCACATTTTCAAATTTACCCCACATGAAATAAAGAACTAATTTTGCTCCAGTTAGAGGATAATTCATCATTTCTTTTTGCAGAATTTCATATCCATAAAAGAAGTATTCAAACACTTTTTTCTTGTCTTCAAGAGATGCTTTAGCAAGCTCATGAGCATAAACTTCTGCATTATTCTTCTTTTGAAAAAATGCTGAGAGGTTAGAGTGATCCCAATGATGATGGGTTAAACCCACCTTCTTAACACTAGGAATATCTATTATTTTTTTCCTTGAAAGTTTCTTCAATTTCTTATACTGATAAGTCCAGACTCCAGGATCTATTACCAAGGTATCTGAATCTCCTTTCATAAAAATGGTATTTGGTGCTCCAATTCCCCTAGTATAACTGGTCTGACTTTTACTTTCTATCAAGAAAATTTCTTCGGTAAGATAAACCATGACAAAAACTTTGGTTTACCAAAATCAAAAATCTTTCGGGATGAATTCTAAACGATTAAGAGAAAGAAGGAGTTCAGAAAAGCTTTTTATATTTATCTCTATTATTCATTCTCAAGTCATAAAGTGTTGAGAAATATGGTTTCTGTTAAGTATGATAAAGTGAGTATTGCTTATGATGATTTTGTTGCTATAGACAATATAACTCTAAATATTCACGATGGAGAAATAACAACTCTGTTGGGACCTTCTGGTTGTGGAAAATCTACACTTCTAAGAGCTCTCGCTGGTTTTGTTGAACCCTTTGAAGGACAAATTTATCTTGGTGATAAAGAAATAACTTATCTTCCTCCTCAAAATCGCAATACTGCCATGATTTTCCAAAATTATGCATTGTGGCCCCATTTAACCATTTTTAAGAATGTTGAATATGGTTTAAAGCTTCGATTAAAAAAGCAAATCGTTTATATTGCTGATATCAATTCTAAAGGAGACATAGAAGGACTTGATTTCAATAGTTATGGGGCATCTGAAGAACTAGCTAAGACTGCAGAAAACTTGAAGGAGTTCATTGTTGGTAAAGCGGCAAAAGAAGTTTGGCACTTTACAGTTGAAGATATTCTTCAAGTTTTCAAAATTCCAGAAGATATATCTGAATTCAAACTGAAATATAGTCTAAATTCAATCTACCGACTAGCGAAATTCTTACTAGGGGCTTTACAAGCAACAATTAGATTTCATTATGAAATTATCATTAAAGAGCTTCCAGAGTGGATTTCAAGTAGAAAAACTAAATATGAGAGAACTAAGATAAGAAAAAATCCTTTACTTAAATTCTTCTGGATTACAAAACCTTATTTCTGGGTTAACAGAAAAGCAAAATATCTAGATGCAAAAGCTGCTTTGGATCCAGCGTTCCACTTTAGAAAGGAAAAAGTAGAAAAAGTGTTAGAATTAGTTCAACTTGCAGATCAAGCTGAAAAACATCCAACAGAGCTTTCTGGAGGACAACAACAACGTATTGCTCTTGCTAGAAGTATCGTTGTAGAACCTGATATTCTCTTATGTGATGAACCTTTGAGTAATCTTGATGCTAAACTAAGAAAGGAGTTAAGAACTGAAATTCGTTCTATCATAAAGAAAATTGGTATGACCGCAGTTTATGTGACCCATGACCAGGCAGAAGCTCTTGCAATTAGTGATAGGATTGCAGTTATGAATATTGGTTTTATTGAACAATATGGAACTCCTCTAGATGTTTTCACAGATCCTAAGACATTATTCGTCGCACAATTTGTTGGAAGTTCAAGTACAGTTTCAGGAAAAGTGATAAAAACTAATGTTGTTGAGCTTAAGGGTGGAGATCAGATTATAATCGCTACTAAAGAAGTTCTACCCGCAGAAACAAAGGTTGACCTTGTTATTAGACCCGAGAATATTCTGCTAAATAAGGAATCTGAAAGCACTATTGAAATCGAGATCAACACAATCGAATATCTCGGAACTGAAGTAAAATTAACAGGATTATTAGAAGATGGTACAATTCTTCTAGTAGATGTTATTGAACGTACTGAAGAATATGTTAAGAAGAAAGTAGGAGATAAAATTAAAGTTCATATAGTTCCTGAAGAAATATTTGTCTTTGTTAAAGGTAAGAGAGTATACTAATATTTTATTCTTCTTTCTTCTTTTGATAGAACCTTTATATATGTCTATTTTTCCTTTTAATCGATTACTATGTTTGAGTATGAAGGAATCAAAATTCATTGGTTAGGGCATGATGCTTTTTTGATTAAAGCAAAGGGTAAAAACATCTATATTGATCCATATAAGTTAGGTAAAACTGATTTACCTAAAGCTGATATTGTGATAAGTAGTCATGAACACTTTGATCATTGCAATCCTGAAGCAATCAACAAAGTCTCAACAAACGAAACAATCCTACTTGGACCAGCAATTGTTCAAGAGATATTTGAAGAGGAAATTGCTCAGAAGAAAGAAATGAAAGAGCTAAACCCTGGTGATTCTCTAGAAATTGAAGGAATTAAGATTTCTGCCATCGCAGCTTATAACATTCATAGATTTAGAGATCCCGAAACTAAAACTCCTTTCCATCCCAAAGAATCTGGTCATATTGGTCCAATTTTGGATATTGATGGCATCACTGTTTATCATGCAGGAGATACAGATAAAATTCCTGAGATGGATGGTTTAAAACCAACTATTGCTTTAGTACCTATTTCAGGAACATATGTGATGGATGTTGATGAAGCTGTTGAAGCAGCTAAGGCAATAGATGCTGAAATTACCATTCCTATGCACATAGGGCGAGGAATAGGGCAACTTTCATTCATTGAAGAATTCAAGAGTAAATTACCCGACTATAAAGTAATAACAATGGAAATAGAAGAAGATTAGAAATATTTCTACTCCTTTTTCTCTTCTTTTTTCTCGTATTCCCAAGGTAAAACAAGGTCTATTGTGTTATCAACTAAGAAAACTGCAATTTCCTGATTTGGATAACATCTGATGTCATCCCAGATTCCTAGAATTGTTCCATAATCTGGTGCTACAATGGTTTCTTTGATTTTACCAAAAATATCTCTAACTTCAAAAATTGGAATTCCTTTTTCAACGATTTCTCCAGCTTTCACAAGAGGAACAAAGAAACCAGAATGTGAAGTTCTAATCAAAATCTCTCGCCACATTTTTTCATCTAATACTGGAAAATCAGTTACTTCTACTAAATTTCCTTCAATCATACCTGTATATTTTAATACGTTCCAGACACCAATTTTGGCACTGGCTACAATGTCTGTCTCTACATAACCAGAAGCTCCCAATTCGACGGTAAATCCTGGTTTCCGATATTTATTTACAAAGCTACCAGTTGTAGACCTTTGCAGGTTTTCCTTGAAATAATATTTAGGAGGTCCCTCTAACACTAAAGTAAAACCAAATGCTTCAACTAGTTTTTTTGTCTTATTAAATAGTTTTTGTGATTCTTCCTTCTGAGTTTCGTTTTTTTCATCGTAATATACTCGGTCTAGGTATGAGAATGGTAAAGAACGAATAGCATGACAATGGAGATCAATGAAATAATCTACTTGATCAAATATTTTTGCAAATTTGGTGTAAAACTTCTCCTGGATGTTTGGATGTTTTTCTGGGTCAAGATTTTCATCATAAATATCTTCATACTTTAACTGAGGTTTCTTCTTGGGTTTTGGGTCTGGCCATAGTCTGTTAGGATCTGTACTCACATAAAGTGGTGTTCGAGTCATTACCAATAATCCAGCAGGATTCAACGACGGTATTATAATTAATGTTCCTTTAACTTGTGTAGGGTCTACTTCTTGAATTATTTCCTGAAGAGTTACCAAACCATGAAGTTCATTTCCATGAATATTACCTGTTAAAAGGAAAGTAGGACCTTCCTCTAGGCCTTCAATCAAGCAAATTGGTAATCTCTCTTTTGTCCCATGTGGATACTCCAACATGTCAATATAACCAAAAACTTTCTCTCCCTTTTTACTGTGAATATCAAAAACTTCCATTACAATTCATCTTTTAACAAATCAAATAACTATTTAGATTTTTCTCATAAGAAGTTGAAAGAATGTTACAAATAATCCTGTTCTCTTTTCTTTTTATTCATATTCTTTCATTATTTGAAATGTTATTACATCATCAATCCACGGCAATTTTGCAATTGATTTTTCAACTAAACTAAAAGCTTTACCTATGCTTCGCATCTTGATGTTGATTAGCAAATCATATTGTCCTGTAATAAATGATACACTTTCTATTCCTTTTATTTTAGTTAATTCTTCAACTTTTATGGCAAATCCTTGTTTTGCTTTCGCTAGAAGGATACTTTTGGTTTCTGATAATGCTAAAGCAATAACTCCGATTAATATTAGAAATGAACCTGATAGTTTCAGCACAATATCAAGTACAAGATTTTCTCCCCCAAAACCAAAAATATTCGGTAACCAGATACTAGCTATACCAATAATGGGAAAAGTTGTTACAACACTAACACTGCTCAAAGCTCTGACAATAGACATCTTACCCATTGTAAGAGCTCTTGTGTAGAAAACAATTGATAGAAATGCCAATAACATTGAAAAAATTACTGGAGTCAAAGCTATTTTCCAAGAATTGCTGACCTCAGAAAAACCTCCCTTTGAGAGTGCAGGAGATGCTGCTACTACTTGACCAATAGTTATTATTAACATTGTCCAAATTCTTAAGTTGATGGAATCATAAAATTTACCTTGCTTATCCTTGGTAGTCAAAGCTTTCTTTTGGAAGAAAATATAGAGTGCTGAAAACAATGAAAATGGTCCCACAATCATAAACACATTTAGTAGGAAATCAGTAAAGGAACCACCACTACCTAGTCCTGAAACAGATGCAATTATTACACCAAAAGCTATCATAGCGATTGACTGAATTTCAACAATAACTGGCTTTTCTCTATCAGAAATTGCATCACCAATTAGTAGGTATATTAGCACGAATTGACTAAATGGCATTATCACAGATGATCCATTTTTACTCATTAGATAGAAATAGAGAATTGTTGCCCCTGTTGCAAATATTCCTGCAAGCAATGTATAAATAGCTATTTTTCCTGTTGGTAGTTTTAGTCTTTGGAAGTTTCCATCTAGCTTATATCCTAAGTTAAATTTTCTTCCAAGCCTTGTTCTACTTTTTCCAGGTATATGAAGTGCTAATACAACTAAAAAAGTGACAATGAAACCTACAACCATTTCAAAAGCTCCAAAAACAAATGGATTTGTAATCATTTCAAAATTTACATAATCATCTAAGACTACATAGATACTTGTTATTATTCCACTTGCTATTGACAGTAAATAAAAAGTGCTCTTTTTTCGAAATCTACTTACTGGACGATTTTCTGGAGCTGGCATTTATTTCACTCTTTTAGAACTTCTTTCTCAATTACAGATGTTTGTGTATCTGAAATTCCTTCAATCAAATGTATTTTTTCTGTAGTTACATGGAATAATTCTTCTAAATCTTCAACTAAAATTCTTGCAACAATGTCAAATTCTCCAGTAACTACTGCAACATTAACAATATTGGGGATTTCTCTTAGGGCATTAACTACTTCTTGTGTTTTTCCTAAGTCCACAATGAAGAATATATACGCTGAGACAGTCATAGAGTATCATATATTAATCTGGAAATAAAATTTTCCACTTGTGTGAAAACTATTTTAAACAATTCTTACAATAAGCAAATTTTTTTTAAGGGGAAGAACAGAATCATTATAGCATCGTTGTGAATAGAAAATGCGTTTCACTGGTCTAAATCCTGAAGATAAGCTCATGGAAAAAATCCAACAATCTTACGACGAGGAAAATGAGGACATTGATGAGATTCTAGGCCAGAAAAGTTTCACTGAATCAGATGTAAAGGAACTACAAGAACGAAACCGAATTCTTCTTGAAGCACTTAGGAAGGTCAAACTTCTTGTTGAAAGACTTCTTTTTCAAAATAGGGATCTTAAAAAAAGAGTTGAGGGTTTAGAAGAAGAATTCAAACAGCAAAATAAGAAAGGAGTAAAACTAGTTTCTGCAGCAAGATATTCTGAGATGCAGAATAATGCAACAGAACTTGCTCGCAGCTTACCTAAACTAATTAAATTAATCAAACTTCTCAATCAAGAAAATAAACTTGTAAAAGATAAATATGATGCTTTAGAGAATGAATTTGAAGATATAATTGATGAAAGAGATGGTTTAAAGGATAAAATAATTCTCCTTAACGAAGCTAATCAAGCTCAAGTTTTAACAGAATTAACTGAACTTTTCCCAACCGAAGCACTAGCTGCCAAAGCTGCTAAAGCGATGTCAACTCCTAAAAAACGCGGAGCTATAATTGAAAATGATATAGAACCTGATTCAAAAACTATTGCAGTAGCAACAAGTGAATCTGTCACAAGTTTTGAAGAACAAGCTAAAACAGACCTGCTTTCAGTATCTGGTTTCAGTAATGAGCAAATTACAAAATTGGTAAATCTTGTAATGGAAATCAATGACAAAATTGAAAATCTTAGTGGAACAATGGTGGTATCAGGTCCTTCAAGAAGAAAGGGTAAGATTGATCTTGACCTTAGTGATGCTATAACTGAAGGGGAATTTGAGAAACCAGGTGATCCACCAGATAGGCCCGATTTAGAAGAGGTTCTAGATGATATACTTATTTCTGGATAATGATTTTTTATTGTTTTAGAGGTGATATGAGATGTCTAACATAGAGAGTTTTGAATATGAGATTAATATGATTAAAAAAGATAATTACAAATTTGAAGTAGATTTTGGTAAAAGTACAATTCCAGATCTTCTTCTAGATGAATCAGAAGAAATTCCAGGTGGAGAAGGACTTGGACCAACAGCATCCATGCTTCTAGCCGCAGCAGTAGGGAATTGTCTATCAGCTTCTCTTATATTTTGTATCACAAAGAAGAAGCTGGAAGTAACAAACTTGAAAACCAAAGTAAAGTTTACAAGAGAAAGAAACGAGGAAGGATTTTGGAGAATATCCAAAATAGATGTAAATCTAGAACCTGAACTTGAAAGCAAGGAAGCTGCTCAGTATATCAAGTGTGTAGATATTTTCAGGAATTACTGTATAGTAAGTGGAAGTATAGACGCAGGAATTCCAATTAATGTAACTGTTGATGGAAAATAGAGAGAGTTTCAGCTCCCCGTTTTTATTGCATTACTCTCGTTTAATGTAGTGCATGAACATCATCAACTCTCAAATGAACATCTAGATAGCATCTAATATTACTTTTGTTTAAACACTAGATGTCTTGCGAATCACAAAACCTAGTTAAGGCAAAACCTTTAAAAAATGTAAAATTGAATCACATAATACGCAAATAATACATGTAAGGTGAGAATAATGCCTCCAAAAACAAGCGGAAATAGAGCTTCAAATGTTTATACAATAAATGTTCCTAGTAATTTCAAAGATGCAGTTCTGGAACAATCACAACAGTTCGGGGGAGCTAGTCAGATTATAACACTTTCTCTTGATGATTTAGCATTAAGAGTAAGAAAAATGAAAAGCCGAATTAACATAATAGAGGAACTTAATGATTATATCAAATTGGAAGTTCTTCTGATGAAACGCTATGAAGAAGAGTCAAAGAAAAAACGAGAAGCAAAGCTTTCTTTTCGATTAAAAGATCAAGTTAGTCGAGAAAGTTTGATGTCTATTAAGAAAAAAACAGGCTGGTCAACTTCTAAAGCGGTCAGAATTTCTCTATTGTGGTATCTCTATGCTAATTTTGATGAATTTGTTGCTTCAGAAAACTTCGTACCTCTACTGAAGTGTTCGTTCTGTGGTTTTGTAACCCATGATCAAAGAGCTTTAGGAGTCCACATTCAAACGCTACATGAGACCGTTTGTCCATATTGTGGGAAACATCATCCAATAACTGAAGATCACCACTGCAAACAGAAAGAAACTGCTGCTCTACATTTTGAAGAAACCCCTGTTAGTCCAGATCAAACTACTATTGATCAGTTTACATCAGTACCTTTAGCTGATCTAGATTTAGATGAATCTAAGCTATTACACCAACTTGGTTTAAATGATCTTGGTTCTTTAAAGCCTTCTGAGGAAGAATCAAAAGTTTCTGACTTATCTTCTATGTTACCTGACAAAGAAGTATTTGATGAATCTGAAGCTCAATTAGAAACAATTAGTGACGAAATTTCAAGAGTTGGTGGAACTCTTGTTGAACTTCCAGATGGTAGTTCTCTAAAGGATGTAGTTGAAGAAAGAAGGAAAACACAGAAATC
The DNA here is from genome assembly GCA_019057375.1 of Candidatus Heimdallarchaeota archaeon. Lineage (GTDB taxonomy): Archaea > Asgardarchaeota > Heimdallarchaeia > Heimdallarchaeales > Heimdallarchaeaceae > UBA460. The sequence continues at coordinate 7,750 of DXJF01000152.1, read as the reverse complement.
TAAAAAAGCTAAGGACGAAAAAATCGACCAATTACAAGACGAAATCTCTGAAATCCTTGAATCCTTGAAAGAAGATGGATTATTAGAATGATTGATACAATAGTAACTATAAAATAAAAGTAACTATACGTAAGCATGGAGTATCTCTAATGACAAGTAATCTGAAAATACTTCTCTGTGAAGACGATGATGATATAGCTTTTCTTATTAAAGTAAATATTTTAAAGTCTTATCCAGAAGCAGAAGTATTTATTACTACAACAAAAGAAGAAACTCTAGCTCTTTTATTAGATATGAATTATGATGTTGATGTGATATTACTTGATTATTTGCTGGTTAATTCGACAGGTTTGGAAATACTTGAAGAAATCAGGCAAGTAACAGAGATACCCGTTATAATGATAACAGGTCAAGGATCTGAAGAAGTTGCAGTAAGTGCAATGAAACTAGGAGCTTCTAATTATATTGTGAAGAGAGGTAGATTCTTTAACCAAATCCCGAATGTTATCGATAAAGTAACCAAAGTAGAGTCGAAGTATGATTTGGATAAGATTTTTGTTTCTTTCTTTAGATTTGGAGATTCTGGAACTGATCCTATTTACATTGAAAAAATCCCTAGTGAATATGAGAATGTTCGAGAAACTGTTATTCTAGCTTTAGGGGTTCTACTTTTCACTATTTTTGGTATGGGGGAACTTGAAATGCTTGAATCTGGAACTATTTCTGGTCCAGTAAAAATACCAAAAATGAAACAATATAATGCCACTAGCTTTCTCTACGTAGTGAGTGACAAAAACCAAAAAGATCCTAGATTCAGAGGTGTTGATTACTGTATCGTAGCTTTGGGTTATCCCGCGGAATATTCGGAATTAGTTTATGGAATTGATAAAATTAAAAATATTTTGAATAAATTCTTTGAAGGAGTAACAGATATTTCTGAGGTAAAGGAAAAAGCTAAATTGGTAGAAGAACAAATATACAATGTTGTTCGTAGGTTCTAATTTTCTTTTAATTTCAGGAATGCTTCTTTGTATTTTTCCTCTATTTTGACAATTTCTTTTTCCCAATTGAACTTATTCTTGTATATTTCTGAAGCAGTTTTCTTCATATTTTCCAACCTCTCATGATCTTGCATGAGTATAATGATTGCATCAGCTATTTCCTGAGGGGAAGTTGGGTCAATTAGTATCCCAAGATTATCTATTCCCAAAGTAGCTCTCTGTAATCCTTCAAAATTTGAGCCGATAAATGGGACACCTGCAGAGCAATATTCATACAACCGATTAGGTATTCTCAAGAAATTGTTCTTTCCAGGTTGAAATAATATTAATCCCACATCACAACTACGCATAATAGAAAGAGCATCCAAGTAATTCATCCATCCAGTTACTTTAAAGTACTTAGAAAGATTATATCTCTCTATTAATTGTTCCATTGGTTCTAAGGATGTTCCTGACCCCATAACTAGGAATTCAAGTTCAATCGTTTTGAATTTTTCACTTAATATTTTTGCTGCTTCAACAGTCTTATCATAACCCAAATTATGATACATTACACCAAAATGTACAACTCTGAACTTCTTATCTGTAGTGTACTCCTTTGGAATGTTTTTCTTGTGGGCAGCTTCCACATCTTTTCTAGAAGGATAATTTGCAATCCATGAACTCTCGACTTTGTATTTTCTTTTAATGTTTTCAGAATAAGTTATTCCTGCTGTAACAATACCTTGAACCCTTTTGATATAGTATCTCTCTACCCAGCTATAACCCCACAAACCAAGAAAACCAAAAGTTTCTGACATCTGCTCTGGAAAGTTCTCATGGCTATCGTAGACTAATACTTTTGCATTTTTCTTCAATCTTGTTGCTAAAGGAAGAACATTTAGATCATGAAGATGAATAATATCATACTGATTCTTACCAACAAGATTTTTAACATTCTTCCAGAATTCGAAATACTTGAAAAAAAGTTTCTTTGAGCTTGGAACTCTAAGAATAGTGTACCCATCTCGTTTTTCTTCATTATCCAAATTACCCTTAGGATTTGTACCAATCACTGTCACTGTATGTCCTTTACTTGCCAAATACCTTGCTTCCTTCTCTACCCTTACATCAGGAGCAACCGTACTTAGAACAACCATTAGAATATTCCAGTTTTCTTGAAGCATTGGTTTTAAAAGAGTAATTTTATTTATCAAGGTTTTGTTCTGAGGTGTTTACAGTTTATATCTACTGCACATTTAAATAGAAATCTTAGAATCATCTGATTGATGAGTGAAAAATTGGTCTTTCCTGAAGGGTTTCTCTGGGGATCAGCTCAATCAGCTTACCAGGTCGAAGGGAATAATTATAATAATGACTGGTATGAATTTGAGCAAATTCCTGGTGTCATAAAGAATGGAGATCGATGTGGTGAATCCTCCGACCATTATAACCTATATGAATCTGATTTCAAACTCTTAAAAAGCTTGAATCAGAATGCTCTTAGAACAGGAATTGAATGGAGTAGAATAGTTCCAGAAGAAAATGTTGTAAATGAAGATGAAATTGAACATTATCACCGAGTTATAGAATCATTGAAAAAAAATAACCTAACTGAATTCATCAATATCTTTCATTTTACAATTCCAATCTGGTTTGAAAGAAAAGGAGGATTTCTTAAGACGAAAAATCTAAGATACTTTCAACACTATTGTGAAGTGTTAGCAAAGAATTTTCCAGAAGTGGAGTTTTGGAACACAATTAATGAACCAGGTGTTGTCCCTCTACTAGGGTATTTGTATGGAGATTTTCCACCTAGAAAGAAATCTTTGAGTGCTTTTACTAAAGTTTACAGGAATATGATTAAAGCCCATGGAATAGCTTATAGAAAACTCAAAGAGCACAATCCAAAGAGCCAAGTTGGTATTGTCAAAACAATCCCATATTTTTACCAAAAATATCACAGTAAGCTGTGGAAAAAATGGATTGTTTCAGCGATGGATTTTACGTACAATCAAGTGATGTTTAATGCGTTAAAAAGGGGCAAACTTCCATTTATTCCCTTTGCATATAAGTACTGGTTAAAAGACTCTTCAGATTTCTTTGGATTAAATTATTACGATCCGGTTTATTTTAAGTTCAAATTTGGTATACCAACTGGAATCGATTTCAAATTACCTTCACAGATTCAGACAACTCAAATGGGGTGGGGGATCTATCCCCAAGGTCTTTATGAAGATATTATGAGAGTTAAAAGAGAATTCAAAGGACCAATATATATTACTGAAAATGGAATGGCTACTTTACATGATGAGGAAAGACAAAAATTCATTCTATCACATCTAATTGAAGTAAACAAAGCTATATCGAACGGAGCTGATGTTAAAGGATTCTTTTACTGGTCCTCTCTTGATAACTGGGAGTGGGCAGAAGGTTTTGAACCTCGTTTTGGTTTGATTGGAATAGATTATACTACTAAAGAACGCATTGTAAGAGAATCAGCAAGAATGTATGGTAAAATAGCAGAAGATAATGCTATTTCTAAGCAATTATTGGATAAATATGAACTAAGCAAAACCTCACAAAAGTAATATACGACAAGCTGAATACATTAGATAATAAACATGCTTCCCAATCTAACAGTATTCCATGATCCTTCTATTAGTTATAATGTAGTTGAGAAAGTTGTCGAAGAATTGAAGATAACTTATGAAATTGGTATCCAATTAATTAAGAGAAGAGAGCTTGAGATTGTTACTTTTAATAAAGCTAGGAATCAGTATAATGGTCAACAATTGCTGAACATGTTGATTGATGAGGAAAACATAACTTATTTTCTTTGGCTAGTTAACGAAGATTTATACGTTCCTGAGAGGAATTTTGTATTTGGTTTAGCAACTCAATTTTATGGTGGTATTGTATCTTTTTTTAGACTAGAATCAGAAAACATGAAAATAAAGGAAAGTCTTCATGAATGTGGTCATATTTTGGGGTTGGGTCATTGCAAAGAAGTCTGTGTTATGCAATATTCTAAGAATCTAGAAGAAGCAATTCTCAAGCCCACTTATCTCTGTTGGAAATGTAAAATATTGCTAAAGGAAACAGAGAAAAAAATTGATAAAAACAAAGATTAAATAAGTGTTACACTTTCGTAAGAAGTGTAGCAAGGAGTTCATTCTTTGTATCAGAAATATATAGATTCGATAGTAGAGAGTTGTAAAAAAGACAATAGTTATGTCGTTATGCTCAAATGGGGTACTATTGATGAAGTCTATGAAAAGATTTCAAAAAAAGGAAAACTAATACAAAAAATTGGCAACATGGTTGAAAAGTTTCAATTTGATAAAACTAGCTTATCTTTCTACAGAACTGGAAAGTTAATGCTCTCTGAGGTAGATCACATTGAGAAATTTCTTGCCAAAATATTGGAGTAAATCTAATGTCGAACATAGAAGGTTTATTGAAACAGCATGGAACACCTGAAAAGGAAGTTTATCTAGACTGGGAAAACGGTTCCGTCGTAGATAAGGAAGTATATGCAGAAATGCGCCCCTTTTATCTTGAGAGAACTTTTGGTAATCCTGCAATAACACATCACATGGGTTGGGAAACTCTTGATTTCTATATGAAAGCAAAAACAAAAATTGCTGAACCCTTAAACATAGATCCTCAAGCCTTAGCATTAACACATAGTTTTTCTGAATCTAATAATCTTGCAATTAAAGGAATTGCGAAAATGAATAAAAAACGAAAAAAGATTATTGTTTCAGAAGCAGAACATTTGAGTGTTATTCATACAGCAAAATCCATGTTTGGTGATCAGTACAAAGTGGAGATTATTCCTGTTTCCAATGATGGAACAATGAATCTTGATATTTTACATGAAAAGATTGATAATGACACTCTTTTAGTAAGTTTACAAACAATCAATCATGAAATTGGTACAATTCAACCAGTTAAAGAAGCATTGGAAATTGTAAAAGACAAAGATGACAGTATATTATTCCATACAGATGCAACTTCTGCATTTGGAAGAATACCATTGGATTATGGAAAAGTTGAGGTTGATTTAGCTACAATTAATAGCAACAGAATCTTAGGTCCTAAAGGTATTGCAGGATTATATGTTAAAGATGGAATAAAAATTAAATCAATTTATGAAGGACAATTGAGTCTTGAAATTCTTTCCCCGGATGTAGAGAATCCTGCTCTTCTAGCTGGTTTCGCAAAAGCAGTAGAGATTCAATTCAATCGTTTCGATGAAATAAAAAATCACACACAAAACCTCAGAGATAAACTATTATATGGTCTCCAAACAAGTATTGAACGAACTGAGATTAATGGTCCTTCAGGAGAACGTAGAGCTCCAGATAATGTAAATATAAGCTACTTAGGATGTGAAGGAGAAGCGTTAACTGTTGAATGTAGTATGAATGGAATTTATGTATCAAGCGGTAGTGCTTGCACTAGTAGAGTACTTATGCCAAGTCATATATTGACTGCAATTGGAAGGAAACCAGAAGAGGCTCATGGGAGTTTACTGATGAAAATTAACCGATTAAATACTGAAGACCAAATCAATCATGTTCTAGAAAGAATGCCTAAAATCATTAATAGAATCCGATCTATAACCGGAGGAATCGAACTTTAAGAGGATGATAAAGCATGTCGAGTAGAATACCTTTACCTTATGCACCCAGAGTTCTTGAATTGTTTCAAAATCCCCAAAATCTTGGAAGAATGGAAGATGCGACTGTTTATGCTGCAGCTGGAAGTCCAGCTTGTGGAGATATGATAGCTTTCTATCTAAAACTAAATGAACAAAATGCTATTATTATTAAATCGAGTTTTGAAAGCTATGGATGCGCATCAAACATTGCAGCAGCTAGTCAGCTTACAATTATGATCGAAAACAAATCTCTTGAAGAAGCATGGAAAATTACTTGGGCTGATGTATCTGATGCTTTAGGTGGTTTACCTTCAGTTAAAACACATTGTGGGTCTTTAGCAGTAGGAGCTTTAAGAAGAGCTATTAGAACTTATTATAAAGAGAAGGAAATAAAACTACCTACTTGGTTACCTGAAGAATTAAGCAAAGATGAAAAACATGCTTTAGAGGAAGAAGCATTAGCAGAAAAATTAGCTAAAAAATACAAACTTCTTGAGAAAAAAGATTAAATCAAGAGCTTCAGTAAAAGAAACGTTACAAGTCAGAAAAGAATAAACAAAGCTTTTTATATTTCGGAAAACCAATTTTTAACATGGCTGGATATAGAATAATTTCTCTGTTTCAAGCAATTGCTTCTTTGTTTTTAGCTCTTTCAGTTTTTGATTCTGGTAACTTAATAGGGCTTAATTTAGCTTTCAATTTTGGTATGAGTCCTTGGTGGACTACGTTCACTTTCTGGGGATACTTAATCGCTTTGATTGCAATTTTGCAGCTTGTTAAGGCTTTTATCGTGAAAGAAAGGGATTAAGAATTAGTGAACAAAATACTATGAAATTAAAATACTCCAATTTTATTTCTTATTTTTTAAGTAGATAAGAGTAGTTCTGGTATGGAAAGTACAATTGATCCTGCAACTATAACAATTACTCCTAGAACTTGAGGAAGCGTTATTTTTTCTTTTAGAAATATACTTCCTAGAATCATAACTATTAATGGAGAAATTGAAGATATGGGTGTAGTAATACCTGCTGATTGTAAGAGTTGAACAGCTGTAAAGAAGACAACCCCTCCACCAATCCATGATACAGTTCCACCAGCCATTAAGATTAAAGTTTCTTTTCTAGGTGCGAAAACTTTGGATTTAAATTTCTCCCTATTGATAAAGAATCTTGTGAAAGCGTAAATTGCAACTATTACTACCATTAATCCATTTCTCAGAGCCATCAAAGGCACAACTTCAATTGTTTGATCTTCAAGAATCAATCTATTGAAAACGATAGCTATTCCCCAAAAAACTGCTGCAGAAATTGAAAGTGATATTCCCATAGGAAGTGCTTTCTTTTTTTGCTCAAACTCATCACTTTCCATTGAATCTTCAGATGCTTTCAAATTGTTCCTGTCATTTTTTCGTGAAAAATAAGAAATAAGAATCACACCAGAAGATATGAGGAGAGTACCTCCAATTATAAACCAAGTTATATTTTCGATTTTAGCTATTAGAAGAGTAAGGGTTGTAAAGATGGGATAGATCGAAGTTACTGGTTGAGCTATTGATACATCTATTTTTTTAAGAGCACTTAGTGAAAGAAAATCACCTAAAGTTAAGCAAATAACTCCAAGAAACAACCAAAGGAGATTAAAGCCAGACATTAGTTTTGAATAAGAATATATGCCATCAATTATAAAACCTATAATTAGCAGAACAGGAATTGCAAATAGTCCCTTTATGTAAGTAGCAGCAAGTGGGTCCACATTTTTTACACCTACTTTGAAAATAACCATAGATGTTCCCCAAGAAAAGGCAGCTACAAGTGACAATACAACTCCTACTGCAAAGCTAGCCATTAAATTTAGAAACCTTAGTTTATTCAAAAACCTTTGTTTATTGTTCCAACATCCTTAATAGAACAATATATTTTTATTGTGTTTCACTCCCTTTAGATTGATAGTCATGAGTAGAAATATACCTATTAAAGTAGAGAGAAAAGAGGAAGTTCCTAGCTTTTATGCTGAAAGTATCCAAATGGTTCATTCAATATCTGGTTTCAAAATGATCATTTTCAGAGATCAAGCTGAGTATGCAACAGAACCAAGCATAGGG
>DXJF01000151.1 GCA_019057375.1 Candidatus Heimdallarchaeota archaeon | reverse complement strand
TTATACCGGTCAATAGTAAGGTTGATATAAGCGGAGCCCATTTTGAGAAACTAGAACGGATACTAAAAGATTCAGTGTTAGAACTCATTTCAACAACAATATTAAACCTTAGCTTCTTTTGAGTTTTTCCCTTCTGAAGTAAGAGTGGAAAGATAATGGAAAACAAGAAAAGTAATGAACTAAGAAAGATAAAAATGAGTAAAATACAAAAAATCATCTTTATTAGTTGTATAATTTATTCAATTACTCTGGTTTTCCATGCTCTATACGTAAGCTATATTGATTCTACATATCAAGTGATTATTGCTGATCAATTGGCCTTTTACAATAGGGGGAAAGGGGTTCTTTACGGATTGTTACCCTATAGAGATATCCCTACAAATGCTGCGCCCCTTAGTCCTTATTTGTGGGCTCCATTAGTACTCATCTCAATGATTATTACAAATGATTATTCCTCCGATTTGTTGAAATCTCTCAATTTTACTGATTCAGCAAGTATGATGTTTTCATCTTATATTTTTAGAACTTTCTTTGTAATTTGTTTAATTGCTGCAGCTGTTGTTTTGTATAAATTATTAGAAATGAAAGAGAATAAACATTCTTTCTGGATTTCTTTAACGTTTGCAATCAATCCCTTCTTCTTATACCTCGTTTCGTTTTGGGGTTCAGATGAAAGTATTTTACCATTGTTGATCCTCTTACCAATTTATTTATTTGAAAAGAAGAAAAACTATTTAGCAATTTTAGTAATAATTTTGGGGACTGGATTGAAATATATGCCAATTTTCCTAGCTCCCCTTATCTGGATTTATAGCGAAAATTGGAAACAAAGAATTATTCAATCTTTCTTACTAATACTTGGAATTTTAATGGTATATGCGCCCTTTTACTTTATCTCTCCAGAGGATTTTCTCCGTCAATTTGATAATGAAATAGGTCATATGGGAAATCAAGGACTAATAACAATTTTACAAGCCAGCTTATCCTTCAATATAGATGACTTTAGTTTCGTTTTTACAATCACAACAGCTGTATTGATAGGCATATCTAGTTTTCTACTATTTCTGAGAAGAAAAAAATGGTCATATGAATATACTACAATTAGTTTGATGTTATTCTTGATTTTCTATCCAAAGATGCAATATTCATATGTTGTATTGGTTTTTCCCTTTCTTTTCATTTTCATTTTCCAAAGAAATAGTCTTAGATGGTTTAGTCTACTTATGTTAATAACTGGAGTAGCAGGGAGTGGAGTATCAACAATGTTGATAGAAAAAACAACTGAAAATCTAGTGGCTTTATCTTTAGCTTGGCTTGTAATTTTATTGTTTTATTTTTCAATGTTTGCCATTATAATTGCTCTTCCAATTCAAAAAAAACTCAATTTAGGTTAAGATAGGAAAACATTTTTCGTCAGTTTTCTGAGGGAATTATGGTTATTATATTTGTAATTCTTTTTTTATTATCTCAGCTAATTTAAGAGCATTTGTTTTTCTTTTAAATTGGTTAACTTTTTCTGAATTGCAACCAAATTGTAGACCGCTAGATTTCCATTTATTGTAGAGTTTCCAAATTTCTTCTTCTATTTTATCTTCATCAATAGGTACGTGTGTATATACTTGCTCTACTTTTTCACACCAATTTGAAACTGCACCTCTTTCTCCTATTAGTAAAACATGAGAATTACAAAAGGCATAATCATACATTTTTGATGGTAAGTTGTATTCTACAGTTGGTGGTATAATAACAACATTCAGGGTTGATTTTCCTATTTCACTGAAAAGTTTTTCATCAACTAGAAACCCTAAATCTCTGAAATTTTCTTCCATATCTGCAGGTTTAATTATTTTCTGTATTGTTTTTCTTGAAATTTTTCCTGCATATTGTAAACAGATGTCTCCTTGCTTAAGTTTGTGTTTTTGTATCACTTTGCTTATTCCATTTACCAAAGCTTCAAATCCTCTCTGTCTTAACAAATAAAAGTGACCAAAATATGAAATTGTAAATTTTGTTCCTTTATCAGTAGTTATCTCAGGTAAGTCCTCTTCATAAAAACCATTATGAACAATATGAAAATCATTTTCCTTTAGTTTTAGATTTTTGACAATTAAGTCAGAATATTCTTCACCAACAGTTATTTTCAATTTTGCATAGTTAACTATTTTTCTCTCCTTGTTTCTCACGATTTGCTTGATTATTGGAGGAAAGTGATAAAAAGGACATCCTATCAAGGGGTCTCTATAATCAAGAATTAAAGGAAGATTATTTTTTCTCGCAAGTCTGTATGCAAACCAGAAACTAGAATGCGGAGGAGCAGTAACTAGAATTGCATCGAATTCATCATTATTAATGAGATTTTGTGCTTTTTTTCTAGCTCGTCTATTCCAAAATCTAAAGGTATCTGGGAAAAAGAACAAAGTATCTAGTTTTAAAGTCTCCATCAATGCTAGAATCTTCAGTTTATACCCTATCTTTCTGATTCTTATCCCTCTAACAATTTCCACTTCTTTTATGTTGTATCTGTCTAAAAGGGCTTTGTTTGATATTAGCTCTGAATTTGAAGTTAAAAGAGTTACATCAATTCCAGCTTCAGGAAAATGTTTAGTAAAACTAGGAGCACGAAAACCTCCTGTAATTTTGTCAGCAGGTGAAAGGTATGAGATAACTAATAATTTCATCTGTTCCTCACAAACTCCACAATCAATGCAAGTATATCTGTTTTTCTAATAATGCACAAGAAATCTTCTTCTTTCTTTTCTATTTAAAATGCTCAAAAGTTTTTTATAATATTCTTTACCAAGCTGGATGATGACTAATTTTCTTTTAATTTTGCCAACTGAAAAGGAAAATCTTGAAAATACTCTGAGATTATTCCCTAAAACAACATCAAATCGAAAGGAAATTTACGAAGATGAAATCCAGCTGATAATTGGTGATTTCAAAGAATCTAATTATCACTTCAAAAAAGAAAATAGCACTTATACTCTTCAAACAAACTTGTTAAAGCACTCAGCAATTAATTTTGCATCAAAAGATACCTCAGAAAATCAGATTTTTCAACCATCAATACAAATTAAGACAAAAGGGAAAGAAATAAAGATTTCAACTGATTCATTGGGTACAGATTTCATTTATTTTGCTTATCATAAGGGGAAAATCTACTTATCAAGCCACATCAGATATATTCTTTCAGCAGAAAAAGAATTCCTCAATACACTTGAATATGATGCTCTTCTAGAATATGTTTTTTCTCATTGTATTCTAGGTATGAAGACTTTCTTTAGGAAAATTCACTTACTACCTTATAACCGAACTATCAGACTCAATTATACTGATTTTGATGACACTAATGCGGATCAGACAATATTAGATAACAGCAAAATAGCTTACAATTTTCCTCTTGACTATGAAAAGATGGATAACAAGAAATACTTGGAAACTGTCGAAAAACAATCATCATTATTCAAGGAATATTTCTCATCTCTGTTAACAAAACACCGAGAAGATAATTATTTCCTTCTATCAGGAGGACTTGATTCAAGGACCCTTATTGCTTCTGTCAAAGATACCTTAAGGGATAGGTGTAAGGGTATCACCTTTGATTATTCAGTAAAGGGTCAAAATGCAATGTATGCAAGAGAAGTTGCAGAGGGTTTGAATATTGAACATATAGTCAGAATAATTGATGAACAAGAGACTATTCAAGATTCGATTAGACATATGTGGTTCTGTGAGGGAACTTCTACCCACATTGCATCGCGTCTAGTAAGAATATTAGATGAATTAGAAACTAAGAACAATCTGTTTATTGATGGTTATGTAGGGGATGGTCAATTAGGAGGAGAATTTTTTACATGTATCAAAAATAAGCATCTGAAGAAAGATCACTCATTAGCATTATTAAACGCTATGAAATTGCATAATTATTTCTTTCCAATAAAGTTCTTCGAAGAAGCTGTTAAAGAGAAAGATGTTATGTCAAATATTATTCTACCAGAGTTAAAGAAACATGTATCCCTATTGTGGGAAGTGAAAAATGATAGGATGAGAATTGAAACTCTACTTGCTTTAACAAGAGGTAGAAAATATGCAATAGGTGGACCCAAAACTGTTGAAAATTATGGCATCACAGTTTTACCATTTTATCATCCAGAGATTTTTAGTACATACATTAAAATCCCCTATAAACTTAGAGAGAAAAGAAATTTTGAGCTCGATGTTCTATCGTGTTTAAATCCCGAAATAGCTAAAATTTCGACTACTTCTTCGAAATTCAAAAGATTAAAAATTGTTCAAAATGCATTGAAAGTTGTTAGATGGATAGAAATGAAGATTGGTATGTCAATTATTCCTAAATCCTCTTCTCCAATCTATAAGTGGGCAAAAAAGGATAGCCCTTATTATAAATTCATTTATGAAATCTTAGAAAATGATAACTCCTTTATTTGGAACATCCTAAACAAAGATGTTGTAAATAAGCTATATGCGGATTTGTTCGCACAAAAAAACCATCTGGAGCTTTTCCTATCTGCATTCATTGATTTGGAAATAGTTATGCGATTATTTTATGGGATACACATACCAGAAAAGCTTGTTTTAGAAAGTTTTAATTTAAGAATAAAAGAAGAAATCGAACCAAAATTTCCTGTATATGATTTAAACGATATTATTTAAGGTAAATCAATAACTAGAGTTCTGTTCTTGAGCCATCTTTTAAATTCATTCAATACATGTTGATTTTCTGACTAAATGCTTTTATAATATTTCAACTGTCATCTAAACGGATACAATGAGAGAATCTGACCAATCCCTCAAATCTGTTTATGAAGATTTTTTAAAATTCGAAGATGAGTATTCTCTCTTCAATGCTAAAATTGATAGGGTTTTCTTTTGGGAAAGAGTTAGATTTGATGTGTTCAGAGCAATTACAATCAAATTTGCTATGGGGAAGCTAAAACGAAAAAGAAGAATCGAGAGAAAAAAAGAAAAAAAATTCGTACTCTTTTTGAGGAAAATTCGCAATTATCTCAAAGTTTTCTTCCAATTCAAACTTAATCCATTATTAGCAAAAAAACATGCAATACTCATATTGAATAGCTCTAAAAGGAAATTGAAAGAAAATGGGAAATGGTGGGATATCTATACAGATCACATTGTCAATAGAATGGTTTATTCTTCAATTTCCATTGAAAGAGGATTTGAGTTCAATTTCAGTATTCCCGCTGAAACAAAAAATTTGCGATATTGCACTTACATCGATTTAATGGTTGATCTAAAGAGATATCTCAAAATAGCTAAAGTAAATCTAACTGATGAAGAGATCATTTATTTGAGGAAAATATCTCAATCAATTAATTCAAGATTCAATGTATCAATAGATTTAGTGGAATTTATTCAGAATAACTTGACAGTTAGAAGAAGAATGCTTCCCTACTACAGAAAAATCTTGAAAAAAGTGCAACCTCAATTGGTTCTTGTTGTGAGTAGTTATGGAAAGGAGAATTTCATTGAAGTATGCAAAGAGAAGAACATTCCTGTTGTAGAAATACAACACGAGGCCGTATCTAGATATCATGTAGGATATTCATTTGAAGGATACAGATTTAAGAAAAATTTTCCAGATTATATCTTTGCGTTTGGAGATTATTGGATAGAGACTGTCACTTATCCAATTGAGAAAAACAGAATATTTAGTGTGGGGTTTCCAGAATTAGAAATATCAAGACAAAAATATGAAAGGACTGATAAGAAAAATCAAGTAATATTCATTTCTCAACCTTGGATAGGAATTCATCTTTCAAAGCTTGCTGTTGAGCTAAGCAAAGTAGAACATTTTATGTATAAGGTTATTTACAAACTCCATCCAAGCGAAGAGAATACTTGGAAAGAGGAATATCCATGGTTAGTAAACTCAGGGATTGAAGTTATAGATCAAGAAGGGAAGGATTTGTATGAGCTGTTTGCAGAATCAGAAATCCAAGTTGGAGTAAATTCTACAGCTCTTTTTGAAGGGCTCTCTTTTGGTGTAAAGACCTTGCTTTTTGATTATTTTGGAATCGACTACATGGAAGATTTATTAAAATCAAAAGTAGCAATAAAATTCTCGGATGTAGAAGATTTAGTCAAGAAAATAAAGAAAATAAAAGCAACAGACTTTGATACAGATTACTTTTTTAGAAGCAATTCTCTAAAGAATATTGCTACAAGACTGAAAAAAATGATTGAAGGGAAAGAATAGGCTAATTTTAAGTAAATACAGCAAGTTTAAAAACAAGTTCTTTAAATCAATTTGATGGATATCGTTCTTCAACTAGTGTTGATAGGACTGTTAGCACTAGGTGTTGCTATATTAGGAAATATAGCGGGTTTTGGAGGAGGTGTGATATTAGTACCATCTTTAATACTAATTTTCTCTATAGATACAAAAACTGCGGTAGGAACGGTTCTTTTAGCACTTTTTCTTCCAGCATTAGTTGGAACTATAGGAGCGGCTAGAAGAAAAGAAGTAGACTTCAAGTTTGGTGTTCTTTTTGCAATACCTTCTTCAGCTGGAACAATTTCAGGAGTATTTGTTGTCCATTTTTTGACTGATCAAGCAGTCTTAATTATCATGGGTGTTCTTGCATTCACACTCAGTCTATTGATGTTATATCATTCAATTAAGAAAAGAAAGAATAACACTGGAGAAAATGAAAATACAGAAAGTCTTAGAAAAAAATCTTTTTGGCAGAAAATTACAAAAATGAAACCAATATTAAAAATCCAAGCTGGTGAGAAATCTTATGATATAAGTGTGTCTCTAATTTTTCTTAGTGGTGTCTTCTTTGGCTTGCTGTCGGGTTTACTAGGAATAAGTGGAGGGTGGATACAAACCCCATTTATGATTTTAGCATTCGGTCTTCCTCCACTATTGGCATCTGGTACTTCTCTATTCATAATTGTTATCAAAGCTTTGATAGGGGGAATCACACATATGTCCTTGGGTAATATAGACTGGAGAATTTTAGCAATATTAACGATTACAATGTTTTTTGGTGCTATGATTGGAAATTTCCTTAAGAGTAAAATGAAAGGAAAACAAGTTTCTTTGATACTTGGAATAACTTTACTTACCATTACGATATTCATATTTGTCTCAATATTACTTTAGATAAGAAGCTCTACAAAAGAGCTTTGAATTTTAAAACGCTACATATGTTTTAACTAATACGAATATTCCTAGAAGGATTGTAACTGCACCTATTAGAGGTTGTAATTTTTTTATGGGTAAATATTTTACAGTCAATACCGCAAGTGGAACTGAAGCAAGAGCTCC
>DXJF01000019.1 GCA_019057375.1 Candidatus Heimdallarchaeota archaeon | reverse complement strand
TGAACTTCACACCGCAACTTGTGCTAAGTGTAAGAAAGAGACTCAAGTACCTTTCAAACCAACAGGAACAAAACCTGTTTACTGTCGAGAGTGTTTTCAGGATCAAAAACCACAAGATAGATCTAGACAAGTAAGAAGATCTCCTAGTCGTTCTGGGAGTAGATCAAAATATCGATCGTCTAATAAGCCTTCAGCAAGAACTGGAGAAAGAAATAGAAGATCATCAGAGAGAGGAAACGTTGAACTTCATACTGCAACTTGTGCTAAGTGTAAGAAAGAAACTCAAGTACCTTTCAAGCCCACAGGAACTAAGCCTGTTTTCTGTCGAGAGTGTTTTCAAAATCAAATGCTAGAAGTTGAATCTGCACAAGTAACTAATAACAATCAAGACAATGATGTTGAAGTTGTAGAAAGATTTGGTGATAGACCAGGTCCATATAGAGCAAACAAAAGGATGCATCCATCTACTTGTAGAACATGCAATAAAGAGATAATGATACCTTTCAAGCCAAAAACTAACAAACCTATATATTGTCAAGATTGTTATCAAAAAATAGAAAAATAGAAATAGATTCAAATAGGAGAGAAACTCACTTTCTCTTTTTTTATGAATTTTATAGGAAAAATTATTATTTTGAACATCACTCTAGTTTTTAGAAATTATGACCAGACTTCTCATTGATGAAGGATTACAGCAAAAAGCTGAAGAAGATCTTCTAAAATTGATGATTGGAGAGAATCTGCAACCAGAATCTTTCTACTACTCTCCTTATATTCTTAGAATAATCAATGAGAAGTTATTGGAAACTGGCATTAGTGTAGGACTTGGAGAAAAAACTGATAGAAATCTAATCGATACTTACTGGAAAGATCTAACACTTCCTATAGATGTTGATGTAATAATACGAAGAATTGATGGTGTTAAAGTAAACTCTTCTCTTGAGTTAATAGTTTTAATAAAGGATGATACAATAAAATCAATAATCTGGGATGATTTGTACAGTTTAAAAAAAATGAAACCAAGGAACGAAAGAGTTTTTCGAGGAACGTTTTCACAATTTGGAGATACTTCAATTGACGAAATTCTCAATCAGTTACATGAGATTTTAGAGAAAAATTCCCTAAATTTCAAAGATGAAAATTATATTTTAAAAAGAGAACAAACAGTAAATGATAATATTTTGTTTGAATCTATGTTCTCATCAAATATCGGTTTTTCATGCTTGTTTTGCAATATGTGTGAGTTGCCTAGTAACTATTCAGTTAACCCTATACCAAATAAAAATGAGCAACCTTTCCAAGAATTATTTACTGAGAAAAGGATAGGTTTTCCTTCGAATTTAGCTTCTCTCTCTCTAGATGAAGGAATCGAGATTTCCTCTGTAATTAACAAAAGAATCGAAGAGTTTTGTTATCCTATAATTTATCTAAAGAACAAATTAGGAGATATTATTGATTTCCAACTTGCTCTAAGACAAAACGAAGGAGTCTGTGTTTTTCAAGATGGTAAAAAAGGGAGATGCACAATCCATGAAAGTAAACCTCTAAGCTGTTTTAGTTATCCTTTCATGATACATACGGTAGATAATAATCATTTTACTATCGAAGTAGATTTTTCCTGTCCAGGTATAAGAGAAGAAAGTCAGCATCCTGAAAATCCTTTTATGGACGAAATACTTAGAAGAATATCTGAAGAAGACATTACCGATTTAAGTTTCAAGGAAATTCTGTCTTTGAAATGGGATCTATCAGAATATTACAGAGATGGAGAAAGAGTCCTGCAAGATGAGATTAATGAAGCTTCCAATTTCATCATTGAAGAATATAGTTCCATGAATGAACAATAGAGTTCAGATTTTTTTGACGTATATTCACCAAAACTATTTATAGGTCGATTAGTTAGCTTCTAGGGTAAACAATGGATTCAAGTCTTAGAAAAAAGTTAGCTGAAGAATCTGTTTCAGCAAAAAAGGAAGATAAACCTCCAACTACTAGAAGAGATGTTGTATATTTTTTTATTGCTGGTTCTGTATGGTCAATAATTTATCTCTTAATCCCCCTAATTGTGTGGATTGTTAATAGAGACTGGACTAGTACACTTTCACTTTGTGGGAAAATAGGAATAGGTATGATTGCAGTAAGTCTTTTCTTTTTAGCAGGTAGAGATAAACTTGCTGCTGCTTCTGCAAGTAGATATGTTTCCACTGGGAAAAGTTCTTCTGCAGATATTAGAGTAGCTGAATCTGAACGTGAAGCAGCTAGAGAGAATCTAGTTCTGCAAATAGTTGCACCTATAGGTGTTTGGATGCTATTTTGGGGAATAATATTTGTTGTACCTTTTGCATTTGGAATACCTTTCTTAATGAGTTAAAAAATGAGGGAATACTCTCTATTTTTCTATTTTATTAGCTGACATTTCTGTTGTTTTCTCCACCCAATGTTCAGGGGTAACATTAATTACTCTACCTTTCACATCCAAAAAATCACCAAATAGTTTTGGTTTGTCTTTCAGCTTCCGTTGAGAAGGTCTTTTCAAAATTAATGCGAACAGCCATTCTAAAGATAAATTAAAGTTCCATTTTTCCCATAACCACATTATTCCGAACCACACAGAGATTTCAATTCCAATAAGCATAAATGTCATCCCTGTATTTAATCCCCACAAAGTTCTAAATCCTTGATTTGGAAAGATATAGTGTAATATGACCCTAAGTACAGCTTGTAATGATCCAAAGGAATAAACTGATAGAGACAAAAATCCAACTCTTCTGCTGAATCGTGACCATTTCAATCTCTTTTCCCAGTTAACTCTTTCATTATATTCATGTCCATGCATCAATCCAATTACTACAAACATTAACATTCCAATCGTTACAAAAACAAACCATGTTGGGTGTGCATGGAAAATTACAAGTTGAAATGGATCAGATGGAATCTTTTCTACACCAAACAACCAAATCACACCAAAAACTATTGACGCTCCAGCAAGACCATAACCCCAAAGAAGGAATTTTTCTTTCTTTGGTTTTTTCTCTTGAGAGAGATAGATTCCTAAGATTGAACCTGCTGCACTATACCCAAAATGAGGCATTAATGGAGATTCCGTTGCAAGAAATTGATTCCCTAACATTCGGAGAATATAATCCCACCAACCCTTATCACCAATCTTGGTTAGAGATTGTCCTGAATGCAAATCAACTCCCCAGAAGATATTTGCAGCTTCGTAAGTAGCAGGAGCTGGGAAAATAAATAAGCAACCAACTATGGCAAAAACAATTGACATTATTAGTGGTTTTTTTGTTTTCTCATTTGAAGTTAGGAAATAGAATAAAACAGCAGATATCATTATAGCCCAGGCTATATTAGCAAATTGATCAGCATGATAAATATTTTGCCATTCAATAGAAGATGTACCAGTTTCAACCCATTCCTTAGATAATTGCCATTGTGCTAGAAATACATAAAAGAACATTGCCCATAACCAGAGAAGTAATCCTTTGAATAATTCTTGAACTAAAATCACCTCTCTCTTTATTCCCCTTCTCAGTTTCATATTCATCACAAGCATATGAACACAAGCACTAATTAGCAAAAATAGACCTCTCCAATGACCGAAAACAATAATTAAACCCATCATAATGTAACCTGAAGTATCAAGAAGTTCAGGTGTTGATTCAGCTATTCCTTCTACTTGACTAACTAACATGAAAGTATGAACCATTAAGTTACCTATTATTGCCCACCCTCGAAGAATATCAAAGGAGATGATTCTGCTAGCCATAACTATTGGGTTTTAGAGGAGTATAAAATATTTTGCTTGATTTTCTAATAAAAAAGAAAAAAGAATGTTTTCTGATGAAGAAAAAAATAGCTCTATTCTTCCTAAACTTGAGTTGCTAGATCATAAAAATAATTGTTATCTATTTTAGAAAAAATTTCCACAAATTTTATTCCATCATTAAAACCTCTCCAATTATACACTTCCGAATCTTCCAATTCATCTTCTTCAAGACCTTGTGTTATATTATTATGAATTCGATATGCGTAATAGAAGTATTGAAGATAAGCTGTTGATCTCAAGAACAATGTGAGTGATTTGAGCTCCTTTACTGGGATTTCAGAGTGTTCAAGGTAGGGTAAAATGAAATCTTTAAAATAATTTTTCACTTCAGGTTTGTAGAGTTTAGTATACATTAGCCATCTTCCTATATCTGCCATCAATGAGTAATAACCACCTCCAAAATCTAGTATGCCCTTAAGTTCTTCATTTTTCTTAAGAAAGTTTCCAGGCATCATATCTCCATGAGCTATTCCTGTAGTTAATTGTGATAAATCTGATTCTTCAACATCTACTAGAAATTGCTCAAAAGCTTCAATTATTTCTTTATTCTTATCATGTTCAGGTAAAAGGAATTCTCTTTCGTTATATAATTGTAGAATCCAATCACCTGGAGGGAGAGGGAGTTCATATGATTCACCATTCTTCATTTTCTGTTTGTATAATTCAAAAGGGATCTGTTTTGATTTATTATGAAAAATTCCAAATTGCTTTCCGAACCATTTCATCCAACTATACATAAGTGGTTCATCTTCTCTATAAATTGGTTCTCCAGAAATAAAAGTTAGAACTACTAAGAGGTTTTTCTCATCATACGAGGTTACAAAAACCTTTTTCTTGTTTTTAATGGGAATGGGAACCTTTACACCATATTCATGAAGCAATTCATATTCATTCATTCTATCTTGAAATTGATCTAGATTAGGATAAACATACAATTTAAGAACAAAATCCCCTTTCTTAGTAGAAAACTTAACATTATCACTCTCATGCCCAGATTCAAGGGGAGTAATAGAGAGAATCTCTCCTAAATCATAATTTTCATCAATGATTTCTCTTACAATTTCTTCTGATAGTTTAATTTTCTCATTAAACATTATCTGCAAACCCTTAATCTACGAATATTAATTTTGGAATAACAGCTCTAACTCCTGGAGTGATATCTACTAATTGGCTTATTCTCATATCTACTACACAACTACAAAGAGCATATGCTTCTTCTCGTGTTAACCCCTTTTCTTGAACAATCCAGTTAACCATATCTCTAAGAGCAATTTTACAAGCATCGTCAGTTGTTTCGCCCCAAGCAGTTGTCATGAAATATTTTTCAGTTTCATATTGAGGACGTTCGATTTTCTTTTGCTTATTTACAACTAGTTTGATGGTGACATTTGCATCTATTTCAACAGCTGTTCCGCATACTTCTCCATCCCCCTGAACTGCATGAACATCTCCTACACCAAACAAAGCACCATCAACAAATACAGGTAAATAAACAGTTGTTCCAGCTGTACAAGCTCTTGAGTCCATGTTCCCACCATATTCTTTAGGAATGAGAGTCCCATGAGAACCTTCTGCTGGAGCAACAATTATTGTTCCGGGAAAAGGATCGATTGGTATCTTGACTTTATCACTAAAAATTGCATGTCCTTCTTTGATTGGGATTATTCTAGTCCATGGTTCAGGGAATTCAGAAGCTAGATATCCAAAATCAGGAATTATGCAACACGATCCTTGTTCTGCAACATCTACATCCAGAATATGCACTTCAAGAGTATCACCTGGTTCAGCACCTTCAATGAAAACAGGACCTGTTGCAGGATTAATTGTTTCCATATCAAAATCTATGGGTAAATCTTCAGGTTTTTTAATAACTTGATTGAAAGCATCTCTGCATTCAAAGATAACTGTATCTCCTGATTCAATCGTTAAAACTGGTTTGTTAGTTGGATCAGTTTTGAATACAACGTCTTTCATTGATATATGGTGAGTTTTTCCTTTAAACATTATGCTCACCAAATTGTTTAACGAAGAATAATAAAGCTATTCCTTGGAAAATTCCAGCTAGATTTGATCATCTTGATAGAGTTTCGAAACAAAAATATTCCAAAAGTTGAAAATATCTGTTAAAGTTAAAAGAAGATTCACTTCTAACATAAGTGAAATAGGAGAAGCTAAAGGACAAGGGTCAGTGTTGTTTTTATCTCCTAGAATAGGATAGGGTGTTGAGTTAGTCCATTCATTCCAAAAATTACCTGAAAGAGTCAGCTCATCGAACCAAGTGTTGTTGAGTCCTTAATCTCTTGCTTGCGATAGTAAACCTAGATTGTTAAAATAGAACGAATTGTGATGTATTCTATTGAAATTAGTAATCTCAAGTTTAACTCCCTCTCTTGTATTATTGATGAATTCGCTAATTTTTACAATGTTTCTTTCGCTTGATGAAGTAGCGTAAATTCCTATGTAATTATTCAGAAAGGAATTGTAAACAATCGTGTTTAAATTGCTTGAATACAGATTAATACCATAATAATTTCCAGAAACAATATTATTGCTAATAGTAGTATAATTTGAATAGCTTACATAGATACTCTGCTGATTATCATCATTACATGTGTTTTGCAAAATTTCTGTATAAGAACTGTATATTATGCTAATACTTGTTTTTGTTATCGAATCCATGAAATTTCTTTTTACAGTGCAATAATCACTATGAAGAATACTGATGCCCTCTTGCAAATATCTAAAATAGTTATTGTTAGCTTCGATATATTCTGAACGCTCTATAAGAATTCCTCGATGAACAAGAGATGTTGGTCCAGTTATAGGTCTATAAAGAGAAACATAATTATTGGTAAGCTGACAATTATTTGAATCCTCTACTCAAATTCCATATTTATTTTCTATACAAAAGTTATCATAAACATCAACATCATCACTGAAGTTAAGATAAATCCCTCCTGTACTCTGACTAATAATTGTGTTATTATATATTTTACCAGTTCCAGCTTCAACATTACTTAATCTAATTACATTATACAGATTTTCAACCAGTCGATTATTTTTTATTACAAAATAATTTTTAGTATTAGAGATTGATATACCTCTTTTCACTTGATTTTCAATCACTAGATTCTCAATCACAAAGGGATCTTCTGCTGAACCTGTCCCCTCAAATTTATAGTTGTTGAAATCTTTATCAGACTCGATTTCAATATAATTGTGGTCACCTCTCATTAGAACTAAAGGTAAAACAACACCTAGACCTATTAGTAGAAGAAAAACGGTAGACCCAACTAAGCTATTAGTTCTCTTTCTCACAGTTCAGTTCTGTACATTGAACAATTTGAATTTTTCTAAATTACACATTTAGCATTGCATTCATGCTTAAAGTTAATACTTTGTATGAGAATAATATATTAATGAGGAATCTTAGTTCTTTAATAGCAGGTTTTTCTCTAATAATTGGTATTATACCTATTTTCCTCGAACCAATCGTTGACTACCACTTTGTTCCAATTTTTAAGATTACTATGTTGATTATTGCAGTAACTATTGCCTTAATTCTAATAACTAAAAAAGAAAGATTAGACCAAAAATACCTAATTCCTTTGACGGTAACTCTTTTTCTTTTCATGGTAGCTGAGATTTTAACTTTTATTCATATTTTAGAAGCAAAGTTAGCTTATATTACAATTGCTAATACTTTTCTGTTGAATATTTTCATTCATATGATATCTATTATTGCTATAATTCCTTTGTATATTTTGTTAATCAGTCAAATCCGAAAAGCTGAGAAACATATACCAAGAAGAGTGAAGTTATCAAGTCTCTTTGTCACATTTTTTTTGATTATAGTTGTTTCTCCTTTAATTACAGCATTCAGCACAGCAATGATAGCAGCAAAGGATTATTTAAGCTTAGTATTTGGGATAGTGTTTATAATAATAGATCTGGATATCTTGGCAATAGCTTTAACTTTCGTTTATCTAAACTGGAGAGTGCGCACGCCACTTTTTTGGATAACTGTAAGTGGAGCATGGTTCTTTAAATTAGCTGGAGATTCAACCAAAGGTTATTTTTTAGCAAAAGGTACATATGATATTGGAACTATTCCAGATCTCTTCATTAATGTATGTTATGCATTGTTTGTTGTTGGAATTATCACAATGATAGAACAATATGAAAAACCCTTAACGATTTCTGAAATGGAGAAAGAACGTAAACAATATCAAACTCTGTATGAGGAAATGAACATTTTTGCTAAGGATTTAGTCACAGTAACTTCGTTATTACGTCATGATTTGTTAAATGATCTGGTTGTAATTCAGAGTGGAATAGAATTGTTTGAAGAAACTAAGAAACAGGAATATCTAGAAAGAGCTGTGAGTAGAGTTGATACAGTAGCTGAAAGGTTAGATCTTCTCAAATCTGAATCAAAATTATTAGAATCTCTTAAAATTCAACCTATAGCAATTAGTATAATTAATAATGTAGCTGAATCCTTTGACAATGTTACAATCCATTCATATCCCTCAAACATGAAAGTTAATGCTAATAGATTGCTTTATCCGATTTTGTTTAACTTCATACAAAATGCTTTCCAACATGCAGGTAAAGGGATAGATGTTGAAGTAAAGATTGAGGATCAAAACGATGAAATTTTTATTTCTGTTAGCGATAATGGAAAAGGAATCTCTGAAAAAAATAAGAATCTTATTTTTCAACAAGGATATCAAGGAACAGATAAAGGAGTAAGTGGGATGGGATTATTTTTAGCAAAAATTGTTATTGAAACCTATGGGGGTTCCATAAAAGTCAAAGATAATAAACCCAAAGGTACTATTTTCGAAATCAAACTAAAAAAAGCTAAAGCGTAGTAAATAGTAGAATCTCCCAAAATGAGGGTTTCTAATGACTTATGGAGACAAAACTTAAGTATGAGGATTCGTTATTGTTGAAATTATGAGAAAAATAATTGCAATTACAAGTATTTTAGTTCTTTTAGCTATTTTTACTCCAAGAAATATCACTTCGATGAATGATACTTGGGCGATAGAGCAACCGATTATATCTGCGATTAATATCACAGATTTAACTGCCCCTACAATTGTTCTAAATGTGTCTTTATATAATACAACAGGTGTGCTTTCTGGTTCAATCATCGAAACTGAATCAAACATACACAATTACACAATACTATTGAATGGAACGAATTTAAACTCATTAGTTGCAACTCAAATAAACACCAAACTAGTAACTTTTACTTTAGATGCTAATACTTACTTTAATGACATAATTGGTTTTCATAACTATCTAGAAATCATAGCTTTTAACGATGCAGTTTCTCCATCTCCATTACCGTCTCTTAAACAAGGTGGTGGTGGAGGAGGAGGTGGATTCTTTTTCTGTGATGATCAAGATTGTTGGGGTCCAATACCATTACAGCCGGATTATTCCTATAAAGAATCTTTTGGAACAAATGCTGACATAAATGATACAACAGCGCCATTTTCTTATTTTGATTTGACAGAATTTCCATGTTGTGGAAATATTACCCATCTTAATACTACTGATCCTGATA
Organism: Candidatus Heimdallarchaeota archaeon; assembly: GCA_019057375.1. Taxonomy (GTDB): domain Archaea; phylum Asgardarchaeota; class Heimdallarchaeia; order Heimdallarchaeales; family Heimdallarchaeaceae; genus UBA460. The sequence continues at coordinate 40,209 of DXJF01000019.1, read as the reverse complement.
CTGGTGTTGCTTCGAATACAACTGACATTACTCTAGATACTCTTTCATTCTGGTCACAAAATAATGAAGGAGTTTCAATGAAAATAAATATAACCTGGGCGGTTCCGACTCCAGTAATACCAACAACACCTCCAACAACTAAAACTTCCTACTTCGTTTTTAGTGGTTTTGTATTCATATCTTTAATCGCAATATCTGTAAAAAGAAAGAAATATAGAACCTAAAGCTTTTTTTTCTTCTTCTTTTCTATTTTTCTACATTTTAAAATGTATTAACTGTGTATATCAATTGCCAAAAATTTCTTTAACATGACTTGATAAACTAATTCTTTCTTCAGAATTTAATGATTGATTACTCCTTGAAGCATTTTCAATCATCCCCTTAAGTTCTTTGTTAGAATTAATAATCTCAATAAATTTGTTCAATTTTCTAATTCCGTTGTAAGATTTACCAATGAAAGTATAACTAACATACACTTCGTTTTCTTCGTTTATTAAAAAAGTGAATTCCTTATTCTTTACTCTCACTTGACTTTTATCTTCCAGAAGTGATGAAGTATTCTTGATTGTTACTAAAACTTCATCATATATTCTTTCCCCCAAACTCTCATCAAAATATTCAGAATAGATGATTACTCCTTGGTTTGATTGTATTAGAAACATAACCGGAAGTTCAGCTTCACTTTCAACTTCAGGTCCTAAGACAGATCTTCTTCTTACAATTTGCTTTAATCTATCTTCTATATGAGATAATTCTAATTTCTCAGCGATTGTAGGTAATTTCATTGTGAAATCCTCCCATAAATCCAGTTGATCCAATAAATGATCATGTTCATTAGAAATTTTGATTGCTAGTTTTACAATACCTTTCTCTTCTGCAATTTTCAATGCTTCAGTCAAAATTTCTTGAGCTTGTTCTACTTTAAGTTCAACAAGTGAGAATTCAGCTTGAAGAAGCATAACTTCAACAAGCAGAATAAATGAGTTTTGTCTTTGTGCAATTGCTTCAAGTTTATCCAAATGTTCTCCTACTTCAGTTATAAGATGCTCAACTCCAGTTTTTGACATTTCCCAAATTAGAATTTCAGTTAGATTTAGTAGAGATTCAATAGTAATCATATAGTCAATGACTCCTTCTTTAGCTAGCTGTTCAAAAAGAACTGCAGATTTTTGGATTTCTCTTTCATTTCCTGTTCTTTTTAGATATAAAGCTTCGGATAATCTGAATAGTTGAGCAATATTTTGATTCTCAGTTTCCTTTGATAAAGCATTTAATTTTTTCAGAAATCCTTCAGCAATTTTATTGAGTTGTAAGTCTAGATTAATTTGAATCAAACTTTTTAGAGAATACGAGACAAGATATACCTTTTTTATCTGTTCTCGTAACTGTAAACTTTGAAGAAAGGATTTCGATGAACTTTCTAGATCACCTTTTTGTTGTGATAGATTTCCAAGAGCATAATATACATTACTTAGAGTTTCCAATCTATCATATTCAATTGCGAATGGTAATGCTTTCTTGAAATTTTCCTCTGCTTTATCCAATTCACCTTTAAGAGAGTGAATTTTTCCAGTTTCGTACAATGCTATTACAATAGCATATTGATCATCATGTTCTTCTTTAATCTTATAATATTCTTTCAAATTTTTTAGTGAAACATCGTATTCTCCCATATCTCGATTTATTCCTGAGATATCAAGAATGGCTTTTGCTTCATCGTGAACTAAATTCTTGCGATCATAAATCGCTTTGCTCTTTAAGAAATTTTCAAGGGCTTTTTCTTGGTTCCCTGAATGTTTGTAAATGTATCCCATTCTATGATATACGGTAGCAAGAGAAACTTCATCATTTAATTCCTCAAAGATTAACAAAGATTTACTCACAGTTTCTAAAGCTTGACTCAAAATTCCCTGATTGTAAAATATTCCTGCTTTGTCCATATAATATTCTGCAATAGGGCGTCTATATCCCAAATCAGTAAATATCTCGAAACTTTGATCCCAAAAGCTATTCGCAGAATCATATTCTCCTAAATTGTAAAGGGCTTTACCTGTCCATAGAAGATTATTAGCGATTCCATATAAATCTGAAATTTTTCTATTCTCTTTCAAACTCTCTTCAAAGAAATCAATTGATTCAAAGAATTTGCTAGCTAAGACATGGTGCATACCCTTGACCATATTAAACCGAGCACTTCTTCTTAGATAGTTCTCCTGATCTCCTCGCTTGAATAAAGTCAATGCTTCTTCTACTTGAGAAAGACTATCATCACAAACATCTTTTTGTTTTAGATTGCTGCAGATTAGCGCTTTTTCTAAAAGAATATCTATATGGTAAAAACTGATATCTAGCTCATTGATATCTTCCAGCAGTTGTTCACATAGTAGTTGAGCACTATCATATTCTCTAGCTGCAACTAGAATTGACAGTTTTTTGATGTTGAACTTCAAAATCTCCTCAGGATTGAAATTTTCATGCCAAAGGCTTTCTAGAGTATCTTCTATTTTCTCTAGAGCAGCAGCAAATCTACCATCTTTATAGAGATTTTCAACCTCTTCTAGTATCTCATCGATATCCTCTGACATATAGCTATCCTCAAACAAAATAGTGTCTCTCTTTCTTAAATATAAAAATTACCTCATCAAACTGAATTACATATATAAACGGGGGATTCTCTTTATATAGGTGTTGTAAAAAACATAATATTGTTGGTTCAACCTTTATCCTAAGCAGGAATTATCATGAGTGTAGATAAGTACATAGAGAAATTTGAAAATACTGGAGATATTCTGACTCTAATATCAGATTTAAAAAATAAAAATCCCAGAGTCATTTCCAGAACAGTCAACGCTCTCATAAAAATTGGTGATCCAGTTATAGATCCCTTGATTACTGCTCTTAAGGATGAAGATAAAGATATTCGTTTTGTCGCCTCAAAAGCTCTAGCAAAAATTGGTTCTAATGCTGTTCCACAGCTTATTGCTGAACTAAGTAATTCTCAAAGTAAGGTTAGAGTCTGTGCAGTTGAAACTCTAGGGAAAATAGGTAACAAAAGAGCTATAGAACCTCTAATAGCTACACTCAAAGATGAAAAAGAAGACGTAATCGTTAGAGAATATGCTGTTTATGCTCTAGAAAAAATAGGTGAACCTGCTGTAAAATTTTTGATGTCAGCTCTAAGGCAACTTAAAGATCCTGAAGCAATAACTCCTTTGACTGCAGCTTTGCATTATAATAGGAAAGAAGTAAGAGAAGCAGCTAATGAGGTTGTACTAAATTTTGGTTTCTCATACCAAGGTTATCGAGATGTTAAGTCAATAATTCAACGTGATGCTAATGGTATTCCTTCGACTCCTGAAAAAGCTGAAGGGATATTATGGAGTAAGATAGGGAACGAATATAGACGTTATAGACAAAAAAGAATAACTGACTTCTTCTAATCACAACTATTATAAATATCACTGATTCTGCTTATTTATTCAACTAAGAGAGGTGTCAGTGATTAAATGAAAAGAATTGTTGCTATTATGTGGATTAAACCTAACAAGAAAATCAAACTGACACTTCGACAACACAGTTAAACGTGTCTTTTTGTTAACTTCTTAGAATTCGGCATCTTTGTATTTCAAACTCATTGATTCTTCTGAATGGTGATAAAAATGATTAAAGAATTAGAGAAAAAGGATTTCAAGAAACTTAAGCATCTATTTAGAGATAGGGATTATGTTAATAGTTTTAGAAGTCACCTTGAAAGAACTCCTATAACAAAAAGAGTTTTAGTTGATGATATCAATAATCCACAAACTGCGGTTATTGGTGTACCACCTAGACTATTTGTTGGAGGAAGAGCTGACAACATAGAATTTAACCAAGAACTTCGAAATTACATTCATGAAGTACTAATTCCTGAATATAAGAAGAGAAATTTCACGGAAGTTGATTTCTATTTTGGCAATGATCAGTGGGAATCAAACTTACTTATGATATTGGAAGATTCATTCTATTATGACAGATACTATTATGAGATAAAAGAACTTAAGCAGGAAGATTGGAAGGATCTTATTCCTGAAGGATACTCATTAGAACCTGTTGATTTAACTCTTCTGGAAAAAGCTTATCTCAAAAACTTTGACTGGTTGATTGAAGAAATACTAGAAAACTGGGATCCCTTAGAAGAAGGTTTGAAGGAAAATAGAGGTTTCTACTTAGTAAAAGAGGATGACGAAATAGTTGCATGGTGTACAACTGAATATCTTACAGAAACAAATGATATTGAAGTAGGTATAGCTACAAAATCAGAATATCAAAGAAGGGGTTTTGCATCCATTGTTGGATCAGCAACAGCTGAATATTGTCTTTCAAGATATAAGTCTGTGGGATGGCATTGTACCCAAAGAAATATTGGGTCATTTAAGACAGCTGAAAAAATTGGTTTTGAAAGAATAATGGAATACAAAAAAGCTTCATATGTATTTAATAAAGTTGATTTTTTGGTCATTAAAGCTTATTTTGCTAAAGTTGAAGAAAATTATCCTGAAGCAATTGATTTCTACATTCAAATCGTTGAAGCTTCTCACGCTCAGACAATTGATTTTAAGGAGTCTTATTATCTTAATAGTGATTTTCCTATTGAACGTGTATATTTCAGAATAAGTGATTGTTATGCAGCTATTGAAAACAAAGAAAAATCTACAGAATTTCTAGAAAAGGCCATATCTAATGGTTATGACGATAAAGATCAGTTTCTAGATTGTGAATCTTTAATACAAATATTAGAAGAAAATGAAAAGATAAAATATCTTGAATCAATGAAAAGTTGAAATGTTAGATTTTTAAATGTGTATAGCATATATTCAACAATAAATGATGGGGAATACAATTGCTGAATGGAAAATCTAACAATTTATTATTCGTGATAATTTTCACATTATTTTTATCAACCAGTTTTATTTCATTATCGGTAACTTCAGCTACATCTTTGGAGAGAGAATACTGGCCGACAGAAGAATGGCAATTATCAACTCCAAAAAAACAAAAAATGGACAGTTCAAAATTAAATGAAATGGTTGATTATATCGATTATAATTCTCTAGAAGTTGATTCAATAACGATTGTAAGAAATGGGTATATAATCTTTGAAGAGCATTTCAGAGGAAGTTTTCCTGAATACAAACATTTTGTTTGGTCGGTAACAAAAAGCTTCACATCTGCTCTAATAGGAATTGCTTTATTTGAAGGTTATATTGAAGATGTTAATCTAAAGGTTGTAGATATATTCCCTGAAATCACAATAAACAATTACACACTTGGTAAAGAAAATATAACCATTGCTAATCTGCTTACAATGACAGCTGGCTTTGATTGGACAGATGACATTAACTGGCCTCAGATGGTAGGAGCTGAGAACCAAGTTGCATATATACTTAACTTACCAATGATTTTTGAACCTTGGACATATTTTAACTATGATACAGGAGGAACACACTTACTCTCAGCTATAATTAGTAAAGCTTCTGGAAACTCCACCCTTGAGTTTGCTCAGGAATACTTGTTTAATCCTATTGGAATAAGAAATTACTCGTGGGATGTTGATAATCAAGGCTATTATTATGGAGGACATGGAATTTACATGGTACCTAGAGATATGGCTCGATTTGGTTATCTTTACCTCAACAATGGAACTTGGGATGGGGAGTCGATAATTCATACAGATTGGGTTAGAAACACTACCGAAGCTGTAATTGATTTTGGTGGAGGAGAAGGATATGGGGGTCTTTGGTGGGTTAGCTATGGTAAGGGTTACTATGCTGCTAGAGGAAGACATGGTCAGATGATATATGTAGTTCCAGAACATGATATAGTAGCTGTTGTTACTTCAAATTTTTCTCCAACTGATGGTGCTTATTATCCAGACTATCTTTTTGAAGAATACATTCTTTCTGCAATAGAAGGACCCATTGGAGAAATTTCTATAGCATTCTTCGTACCTCTGATCATTGGTGTAACAGTATTGGTATCTTTCTTTAAGAGAAGAACAATCAAAAACAGAGAATATTAGTCTCTCTCTGACTTCTCATCCTTTTATACTTGTGCATATAATGAGCAACTTCAAGTTAGTAAGTTTCTAAATAAGTTACTTGATTCTAATGAAAAGAAAAAATATTTAGAAACAATGTAACGGATTTTTCTCAACTCCTAGTTTTAACTAGCTAGCATTTTATCCTTTTTTCTGCTTAATAAATCAACAAAAGCTTCCAATCTTGTTTGAAATCCTGTCTCTCCTGTATGTTCATCAATAACCAACGATAAGAAAGGCATATCATACTCCCTACTAACTTGAGGAGCTATACTTCGAGTAATTATTTCAGGCATACACGTAAAGGGGTAAAGGTGAACCAATCCATCCCACTTTTTCTTCTTGTAAAGAATTATATCTCCTATATTTTCTTGAGCTTCTCCTCCACATCTTTGTCCAATATATGGTTTAGCTACTCTTCGAGCTTTTTGATATGGTAAGGTCTTAAATGGATTGATTTTTCGTCCAAAATCGATAAGCATGCCAAAAGAAACACAGTTTGTAGTAATTACTCCTAATTCATTCAGTTTTCTATGAACATCTAGATTTAAAGTAGGTTCTAGAGCTACATATATCTCTCCACACACACCAATCTTTAGAGCATTCTTCTTTTTTTTCTTATCGATCTCAATAGTTTTATTGAATAATTCGGGAAGTTTCTTACCATATCTCCTTAAATTCCCTAATCCCTGTATTTCAACAATCTTTCTGTGAGCTTCTTCTGCAAGCCTATCCGCTTGATTCTTTCCAATCTCTAAAGCCCTATATTCGAAATGTAGCTTGTCGACCAACTCAATATATCTAGTTTTAATCCAGGTGGTTCTAAAAGCTTTGATTGTTTCCCAAACAGTACAATTGTTGCTTGCTGTTTGTAATGATTTAACAAGGTTAAGTGGTTTATCAAAAATTGGAATAGGAAAAAATTTGAAATCATAACCTAAATCTTCTAAAATGAGTTTCTGAACAGGCCAGTAAAGACCAAAGCGACAATACATATTCCCACCTCCTATTCCGAGCTCATCAGCACCCAAATCTAACATCTCTATAAAAGTTCCAAGAGTTAATTTGAAGGGTGTACAAACGAATTCTGGTGAATATCGTGACCCAAGTTCTGAAGTTTTCTTGCTTGGTTTTTTTGGAAGCATAATATCTGTTCTTCCAAGTTCTCTAAGAACTATTTCGAAAACATATGTCAAAGATCCAAAGTGGGGGTAAGTAAAAGGCAATTTAATTCCTCCTATCAATCATATCAATAAAAGCTTCTATACGAGTACTAAATCCTACTTCAGATGATAGTTCATCTATAACTAATTGTAATAATGGAGTCTCAGGTTGTCTTCTTGAGTATCTCGAAGCTAGTTCTAAAGCAATAGAATCTGGACCACAACTGAAAATAGCTAGTTGTAATATTCCATCTATTGTATTGTTTTCTAGAAAATACATTATTGTTCCAAGAATTTCCCTTTCATAATTGAAATACAAATTAAAATCGAGTTTTTCCATCTGATCTTCAATTGTACTTCTAGGCATCTGTAGAGAAGTAATAATATCTACACCCTTTTGTGATAAATTTTCTCTGATATCTAGATTAGACAAATTATCATTTAACACATAAGGATGACCTACTAAAGCAAGTTTCAATGGTTTTTTTCTCATTTTCAAATTTGGTTTTTCGTTGAGAAAAATTTGAGATTTTATCCAATTTTCTAACTGTTGTTCAGAGATATGCAATTGTTCTTCATACTCTCTTTGAGCCTTAAAAGCTCTAATTCCAGCTTTAATAATTTTTAAAGGATTGTAAGTAAATTTTAAACCAATTTCGAAGATAATTCTAAGAAGTCTTCTCTTTCCATGGTTTGCTTTGGCTTGTGAATAATAAGGCATTATAATCTCAGGAAAATCAGGGAAAAGAGAATCTAAGACCTGTGCAAGACCAATGAATTTAGGACAACCAACATTAACTTCATGATCACTACCAAATCTTGGTATGAAGAAGTAATCTACTTTATCTTTAAGATAGATGGCATGTCCAAAATATAATTTTGTGGAATAACAATCTTCATCTGGAGCATATCTTACTGCTAAATCTTTGATTGTTTTAGTTGTTTCCGGAGAAACAATAACCTCAGCCCCAAGTTCCTCAAAAAATGTTCTCCACATTGGTTCAAATTTGTAATAAAGCAATGCTCTTGGTAAACCCACTTTTTTCTTCATTTTTTTCCCCTATACCCTATTGACATTCATTTATTAGCAGATTTTATAGAGAATATAGTTGCAAATGATGATATATATAACTATTTGGAATCTTATTTGAAAAATATAAACCTTTTTGCTAAATATATGAGAAATAGTCTGATGATTGAGTAGTAGTAAACAATACAAATATTCCTATTGCTACAAATAATAATATTGTTTTTGGTTTTACTTATTTTGTTTTAAGTTCATTTAATCACCTTTTAAGGCATTTTGCTTTAATAAAATGACATAATCATAAAAATATATGAAATATCGCTCAAAAAATAAATAGAAAAGTAACACAACTTTTCAATAGAGTATTTTCTATGTTTTATTACTAGACTGGTGGTGCAACTAATGGATAAATGTCTTCTGCTAAAACTGGACCAGCAATCGTATAATTTCCTACTCCTAGCCAATCTGTCCAATAATTTAATTTCTTCTCATTCCCAAAAAAAAAAATTGTATTTCTATTGATATATAAATTTGTTCTATAAAATTTTATAAATAACATCGAAGTAATTGTTTGAATGGGATATCTTTATCTCAAAAATGGTGATATAAAAATGGTTAAACTATTAGATTTCTTACTAGCCTTCTTTCTAGGAGAATTTGGAATCTATCGATTCTATAAGTGATACATTTTAACCGGTCTTCTCTGGTTAGTAACTGGAGGTCTCTTCGGTATCGGATGGCTAGTTGATTGGGTGTGGGTTCTTCTTGGTAAGAAACTCGAATATCCTCAATAAGTGAGAGTTTTTACAACTCTTTTCTTTTTCTAAATTAATCTAATTGCTGTTAATTCTTAGAGTAAAACCACCCAAACATCTTATGCAAATTGAATATCTTGGGTTTCTATGTCAGTTAAATCCACTTCTGCTAGTTCTATATCCGAAATACTTTGGAGATTAGAAAATTGATAACAGAATTTATCTGTTAACATTTACTGGAGACTGTATTTTCCAAAACTATTCTTTAAATTTAATCTGATCAGGACTTATTATTTCATCAGCAAAATATGGAACAACTGTTATTTTTTCTTCCTCTGAAAAATCTTTAAGCAGAATCTTATAATACTCATTCCAATTGTGCCAACACACATTTTTACAAACAAAGGTTACATGGATTATTTGAAAGAATTTATTATTATCCAGATGAAAAGTTTCCTTCTTCTCGAGTACACTTGCACCTTCAGTAAAACACTTAGGACAGATGTGTTGATCAGAAATTACAGTCATTATTTAGTTTATATCTTTCTAAAATAAAAGATTAGTTACAAAGGCAACTAATATTGTGTAGATTATTCTCATGTTTGAAGCAATAAATAAGTCAAGATTAATTTTCTTTCGAATAATTATACCATGTAGCCTTAGTAATCTGGATGTCTTGTACTGCAACACCTGTTAAATCAACCACAGTAATTTCTTTATCAGATGCTCTTTGAAGCTTCTTATTAACTATTACTTTGCCTAATTCAATCATTTTTTCCTTAGTAATCATACCATTAGTAATTGCTTTGAAACTCTCTCCTCTTTCAAGACATTGTCCAATACTATCTACTACTAATCGATCTGCTTTCTTCAGAATAGTTGAATCTAACTCCTGCTTTTCTGGAGTATCTGAACCTATAGCAGTAATATGAGTTCCTTTTCTAATTTGATCTGCAAAGATTAAAGGTTCTTTTGATGGTGTACAAGTTACTATAAGATTACAAGATGAAGTGATAGTCTCAGGGTTTTGAGTGGTTTCAACCATAAATCCTAATTCTTCCATATCCTTTTCATAAATGTCTAATTCTTCTTGATTAATTCCCCAAGTGATTATATTTTTACAATCTAAAACCTTCTGTAAATAAATTGGTTGCAGTCTACCATGAACTCCTGCTCCAAATATACCTATACGATTTACTTTACTTGGAGCCATATATTTTGCTGCTATAGCTCCAGCTGTTGCGGTTCGAATATTCGTTAGATGTCCTTCATCAAGAAGGATAGAAATCAATTCTCCAGTTTTTTGGCAGAAAAGTAGCATTAATCCACCACTAGAAGATAAACCTAGTTTAGGATTATCATAGAAACCAGAAGCAACCTTGATTACATAATAATCATCATCTTTGATATATCCATATTTTATATGACATTCTCCAGGAGGATTATCAAAAATCATCTCTCCAACAGGAGGAACAACAACCTTCCTTTCTGAATAAGCTATAAAACCTTCTTCAATTAACTTTATTGGATCTAAAGTCTTTAGAATCTCCTTGATTTTATCTAATCTAATTATTTCTGTCATCAATTGTCTTGACAGTTTATACTTATTTACTTTTTTGCATTTTAGAATTATTTCTTACATTTTACGGATTATCTTTATATTTAGGAGAGATTATTCTCATCAAAGGTGATAATTCTGAAAGCAGTAATTTTCAATGGTGCTTTAGCTAACAAGAATCAACAAATGACTTTTCAAAAGATAATAGAAGAAGAATTGACAAATATCGGAATTGATACCGAATCTCTAATCATGAATCAAATTGAGATTAAAACATGCATAGGTTGTTTCAAATGCTGGGATACAACTCCAGGAATATGTTCTGGAGTTAAAGGAGATAGCGGTGAGGAGATTAAGAAGAAGGTTATAAACTGTGATCTACTTGTATTTCTAACTCCATTGACTTTTGGTGGATATTCTTCAGAATTGAAAAAGATTATAGAACGATTGCTCGGAACACTTCAACCTGGCGTGTTCAGAAAGAATGGAGAATCACATCATCTCAAACGTTATGAAAAGTATCCTTCAATTTTAGCAATAGCTACAACAGAAAAAAGAGATGAAAAAGAAGCTAAATTATTTAAGAATCTCATAAAAAGACATAGTCTCAATTTTCATCCTCCAAAACATGAAGCAGAAGTTTTTCTAGTAAATGAAGAAGAGAATCAGTTCAGATCAAACATTAAACAGATTTTAGCTAAAATGGAGATGAGCTCATGAGTAATGCATTAATTCTGAATGGTAGCCCAAGAGGTAAGAAAAGTTCATCAGCAAGTCTATCAAACTATTTGAAAAAATTATTTGAATCAGAAGGAATAGATGCTGAAATAGTTTTAATTCTTACACAACTCAACAAGGAAGAAAGAATTAAAGAAATGATTGAAAAAATTAAATCCGCAGACTTTGTAGTATTATTTGCTCCATTTTATGATGATTGTCAGCCATCTATTGTTATAAAAACAATGGAGATCATAGCTGAAGAGAAGATGAATCTATCAAATAAAACTTTTATACCAATCATCAATTGCGGTTTACCTGAACCTGAACAAATTTCAGAAGGTGTAATTCCTATTTACAATCGATTTGCGACAACTGTAGGTTTCAAATGGGGAGGAAGTCTAGCTATTGGAGGGGGAGAGGGTATCCAAGGAAGATTTGGAAAACAACTTGATGAAATAGGTGCATTTGCTAAAAATGCTATAGAAGCACTGAATGACATAGTACATTCCTTGGTATCTGAAACTCAATATCCTAATGTGGAAATAATTCTAGTTCCAAAAATTTTCTACAAATGGCCACTAGCCAATCTAATGACATCGATGAACTCTAAATCTTGGAAGAAGATGGCAGAAGAGAAAGGAGAAAAAGTTGACGCACAGCCATACTTAGAAGAATAAAAAGGAAGGTTGATTAGAAAGGAACCTTCTTTCTAATCACATAAATCATTGTTACAATTATCATGCTTGCCAAGAAGAATATCTCTTTCTTTTTCATGTTCATTTTTTCACTTCCATTTGTAGTAATTTTATCATAGTCTTCAAAATACATTAAATATAGCAGAATTATATTTAGAAACAGTTTTGTAACTTTTTGTAACCTTTTCTTTTATTCATTGAATTTCATTCTATTTGGAAAATTTATATAATGAGTATCCTTACGTTATCTTGTTTATGAATGTTGAAACTTTTGAACTTGAAAGAAGACAATCCCTTTGGGAAAATCTTGTAGAATTTAATCTTACTGAGAGTGGAATTCATCCCTTTACTCTCGCAGAGCTTTTGGATTCTGATCAACTTAACGAATTAAATAATCTCCGTATTGGGTATGGTCAAACTAACGGATCAATAAGTCTGAGAGATGCAGTAAGTAGGCTCTACCCAACTTCTACTAGAGAAAATGTACTTGTTACAAATGGTTCTGCAGAAGCTAACTTTATCTCTATTTGGAGTATTTTAGAAAAGAGTGATGAATATGTCCTTATGCTCCCTAATTATATGCAAACTTGGGGATTAGCTAAGTCCTTTGGTGCAAATGTCAAACCATTTTACTTGAAAGAAGAACTCAACTGGCAACCTGATCTTGAGGAATTGAAAAACATAGTTAATAAGAATACCAAAATGATTTCTGTTTGTAATCCTAATAATCCCACAGGTTCAATCTTGAGCGAAAAAGCTGCAAAATGCATAATAGACCTTGCTGAAGAAGCTAATGCCTTTATTCATAGTGATGAAGTTTACAGAGGAGCTGAGCTTGATGGAAAAGAAATTGATACGTTCTTTGGTAAATATGATAAAGTTCTAGCTGTTGCTGGACTTTCTAAAGCTTATAGTTTACCAGGTTTGAGGATGGGGTGGATTGTTGCTCCAGAAGATATTGCTGCAAAAGCTTGGGCTTATCACGATTATACTACTATCTCTCCTAGTGTTTTAAGTCAACAGATTGCTGAGTGGGCACTTCAACCAGAGAAAAGGGAAATGATTTTATCTAGGAATAGAAAAATGTTAAATGATAACCTTGAATTTTTCTTGGAATGGCTTGAAACCAGAAAACATCTATTTAGTTTCATTCCTCAAAAAGCTGGAGCTATGTCCTTTATTCGATATAATCTAGACATTAATTCTAGTGAACTAACTGAGAGGTTACGAAAAGAAAAGAGTCTTCTAATTGTAGCTGGAGATTGTTTTGGTATGGATAGATATCTTAGAATCGGCATAGGATCAGAAAAAGAGTATCTTCTTAAAGGGTTAGAAAGATTTGAAGAGATGTTAGAGAATCTCATAGATGCCTAATTCTTCATCATCAAATGCATCTTTTTCTATGTTTATTATATCATCTTTATATACAAACTTAACATTAAGCTCTTTTCTAGGTAACCATTCCAACTCCCAATGGATCATCTCATCTATAGTATTGAAGCCAAGCTCCTCTAGTACTGTTTGAGTCGGGATGGAATATCCAAACTTGTCAATTAATGATTTTATTTTATCGTAGATTTTCTTAGCTTTATCCCTCTCTTTTCTGGAGATTTCTTGCAAAGCTCTCCATGCACTTTGAGAAGATTTTTCATTTTCATTCAAATGATCTCACTCTCAGACAATTACTTGATGAAGATTGTCTGATATTGAATAAAAATAATGAAATATAAAGATTTGTAGCACTTTGTTTAGAAAAAGCTGTGAATAAAACATTAATGCTCATTATACAATTCTAATCTTTTAAAATAATTTACCGTTTGTTCCTCTAGCTTAAGAGGGATACTTACGGAAAACTCAACCTCTGCCATTAGCTCGAGTCTATTGATTAGTTTAACCAAATACTGTCCCAATATTCTAAGAGGTTCTTCATCTAAACCTTCAGAAGTGTCTAAAGCTGTATGATTGATTCCTGCATTTGTGGAACCCTTGATCATATGCATAATTGAAGGAATACCTTCATGAGCAAACGCCATATTATCCCCACCATTAGGTGTACTGTTAATAGCTAAAGCTGGATATTCATTTATTTGACTTGTTTCTTTCACTATTTTAAAGAGATCTTCATCTCCTGCAACAATAGAGGCAACAAAACCTGGAAGTGATTCAACACCATCAATATTTAAGCATAGTATGACATCAGATAAATTATGGTTTTCAATGAACCTCCACGCACCATCTAAACCTTGTTCTTCACCACCCACGGTTAGAAAGATATAACTATAGTTGGTTTTGTCACTAGTTATTATCTGTGCTAATTCTAGAAGTATTCCAATACCTGAAGCGTTATCTCTTGCTCCAGGGGAATATTCAACTGTATCATGATGCGCACATACTATTATTGTTTCTTTTCTATTTCCTTCATGTTTAAGAATAACGTTGTTTAGCTTTCCGTTTTCTGTCATTCCTTTGATTTTTAGTATGTATTTTCCTGAAAAATTGTGATCTTTATGTTTGCTGAAAAATTTAGCAGGTACTATCATTGTCGGAATTTGTGCAAATATAGATTGATCTTCGATGAATGGATCTGATCTTGTTACTTCTGAATTATAATTACTAAGCATAACAACTCCACCAGGTTTTAATCTATAGAGTTTTTTCAAATTTGTAAAAATCTCTGGTTCCAGAAAATCTCTAGAGAAAAAAATGAAAACAATCTTATCTTGAACAGCAACTAAAGGAATCTCATCTATTTGATTAATAGATCCTAAATAAAAACCATTTCCTTCTATACCCTCACCAGGTGTAGATTTTGTCATCCACATAGGTTTTCCTTGAACAGGAGTCCCATCAGGTAACTTAGTTACTGAAGCTTCTTTACCTGAATAGAATTTGTGAGGATAAGTATTAATTAATGATCTATTCTTAGTATATTCATCAAATTTGCTTAAAATATATTTAGCAGCTTTATCTTCATGAGAGGAGCCTGTAACCCTTGGACCTATTTCATCGCTTAAAAATTTTAAAATACTGAAAGCTTTTTTACCTTCAAATTTTTCTTTATTAAATTCCACTTGATCACTATCCTACTGTGTAAAACTCTAATTTTTCTAAATTTATAAATCCAAAAGATACCAAAATACTAACAACAGATATGAAATATGGAAAACCTTGAATCTGAGAAATTTTCTCTTTTATTTTTTTAAAAACATCCATCAGAGTTTGTTGTTCATTCTTAAAACAGGCTTTCATAATTGTTTTGTACATACGATAACTGATGATATTCAAATCTGGAAAAAGTTCATTCACGTGCTCTTCAAATATTGAAATGTGTTCATCTGTTGAGTGAGGGATTGCTTTTGTAGAGTGAAGAAGCAAGTTTAATTCTAGGAGTTCCTTTTCCTTAGGTCTAGAAGTAATCATATAATCCAGATAAATGCCTAGATAGCTTAAGAGTTCCTCATCTAAAAATACAAGAGATTCTAATGTGTTTGCTAGACTAATCAACCATTCCTGTGTAAATTCCTCAGTCGTATCTTCAGATACTTTTGCTTTGATTTCAATGAACCCTAATGGAGATATACAACTTACTATCTTTCCTTCTTTTTCTGTTTTAAGAAAATAATTTCGTTGTCTTAATTTATCTTTAATCTCTAAACAAAAAATATTATATCCACCAAAATCTTTAGTTGGTTCTATTATTTCAATAAGGAATTCAGTTTTCTTAGGAACAGGGATGCTTAAACCAGACATTTCTGTAATTCCGGGGATTTCAGTTTTTGGTTTACTCTCCACTGTCACTTGTGTTCTTACATCATAATTGGTGTCAACAAAGAGCTTTATCGCCTGTAATTCGTTATCTTTACAAATATGCACATCAGCATATTCACTATAACCATGAGATTCAACTTTCTCACTCTGAAGAGCAGGAGCTATAAAGAGAATCCTTTGTTTCCCACAGTTGTTACATTGATATTCAATTTTTTGCCGAATATTAGACTTTAAGCTCACAAATATCCCTAGTTCTTCAATAATATAAAGTAAGCTGAATCATTATGTCTTTTGTTATACTATTTCTAAAGAACTGCTTCAAGAATCGTACTATAATGAACTGAAGCTCCAACTATAATCAGTACATGAAAGATATCATGGAATACAAACACTCCAGGGAATGGTTTCTGTTTGTTTAATGCATGAAAAATTGCTCCTACGGTATATGCTATACCTCCAAACAGAACAAGTAGAAAGATTCTTAGTGGAAAGGCTTTAAACATATAATCCAACCTAATTACAATCATCCACCCCATTACTAAATATATTCCAACATCTATCCAAATAGGAACTCTAATGTAAAGTATTTTGAGTATAGTTCCAACAACAACAAATCCCCATTGAAGTCCTATAATTGTCCACCTAAAATTACCATCAGTGTATATATACGATATAGCCGTATAAGACCCTGCAATCATAAAATAAATGGCTATATGATCCACCTTTCTCCAAACTGATTCCTCGAAATCTTCTCTTTTCACAGTATGATAAATTGCACTAGCTCCAAACATAAAACATAAACATAAAGAGTAGACAATTGTGGTAATTAACAAACCAATATTTTCTCTTGCAAGGATTATCAGGTAAACAGAACCTATAAAAGCAAAAATTAGTGCAGTCGCATGTGAATATGCTGCGAAAGTTTCATTTGATTTTGGAGCTCGAATATTCATTTTGATTGAGGTAAAAATACCCATGTATAATAAAACTCTTTTGTCATGGGTTAGCTTAGGATTTTTTGAGTTTAAATTATCAAAACTGAATGTGAAGACAATCTAGATATTTCCTACTCTTCTTCATCATCATTTGTTAATGGACTTCCTAAATCTTTCAATCTCTGTTTGAAGTCAAAATCCTCGTAATCCATAACTTTATCCTGTCTTTGTTTAGCCATATGTGCTTCTATTCTGTCAAGACTGTCGAAGTCTGCTCTTTTTTTCTCTACTCGCTGTTTCTCTTTCTTCAGTTCCTCAGCTCTTGTTTTAAAATCAAGTCTGTATTTGATGTACTCTTGAATATTCATATCAGTAGCTTTGACCTTAAATCTGAAAACTAGTATAATTGCTAATAGAGAAATAGAGATACTTAATACCCAGAGGATTATCTGGATTACCTGAAATGGGATATTATTTTTTATAACTTGTTCGATAGCTTTTACTACAAAGTATGACAAGATAGCAGACAAAATTGGTATAATAACTAATATGAAAGCTATATCACTTAGAAGTGTAGATATCGCAAATCCTCTACCTGCTAGAAATAAAATAAGATAATTTACTATTAAGTAAGTTGCAAAGAGAGCAATAACAATCCACGCGTAGATAATAAGTGATAAACCACCCCAAATAAATGCATAAGTAACGAAAGCAATTAAGAATATAGCTATGGTTACTTGTTGAAGTATTTTCTCTTTTTTTGGAGATAAAATTCGTTTAGTAGAAAGAGATGTAGTTTCCTTTTGAGAACCATTTTTTCTTTTTGAGAGTTTAGGTAGTTTCTCTCCACAATTCACACAGTGGTCAATATATTTGTCAGTCCTTTCTTGACAATAAGGACAAGTTATAAAAACAGTTTTTGTTTCCTTTTTAGGTTTGTCCGGTTTAGAAGTTTGAGCAACTTGAACAGGTTTAACTTTAGGTTTCATCTTTTCTATTCTTGCTGTTCTAGCTTGAGATTTTTCCTGTAACCGCTCTATTTGAGAAGTAGATTGAAAATGTGCTTTAGTTGTTTGTAGAACAGGTGTTTCTGTTCTGTCTCTTGTTAGGAATGCTTTCTTTGCAGAATATGGTTGTATGTTAGAAGTTTCTACAAATTTCTTGATTCTTGTAATATCTATTATCAATCTTACTCCTACAATTACCATTAGAAAAGATTCAATAGAACCATCAAAAAATCTCAAAAAAGTCTCAAAAGTAACATCACTTGCATAGCTAGATAATGCACCAAGAACTGAAATTATAATTGCAAAGTATGCAAATAGAACATAGAAAAAACTACCGATTTTTAGACCAAATATACGGTTAATTTTCTCAAAAAGCTTGTTGATTTTCAGATAAGCAATAACTCTACCAAATATAAGAGCTAATCCTACAAAACCTGCAGTTAGTGGAAAACCAAATGTTAGCATATCAAATAAAATCGAACCTGCATAGAAAAAAATCCATGTAGCTGTTTGTTGTCCCGCTTTTGTTATATGATCAACGAAGTAAATATCTGTTATCTCTCTTAATCCCCATGCAATAGGAAGTAAACTTAAGCAAGTTAAGCTGATAAAAGTATATCCAATGAATGGATTACGAGCTGTTAGAAACCATACTAACTGATCTGCAAGGTTTACAAAACCCATAAATATAAACATGACTGAACCAAAAATCACATAATTTGAGTACCGTTTTATTGGCGTTTTCTCTTTTGGGGCCATCTTCAAAACCTTTCAGTTTTATCACAATATAAAGCTAATTAATTGGGATAACTAATAGAAATTTGAAATTCTTATAAAGCATTTTACTTGGTTGTGATAGTTTTAAGAAAAATAAGATTAACTAGAAAAATCTTCTTAAAAAATCGTTTTGAAGTTCTTCATTTTATAAGTTTATTTATGAAACATTCAATTTCCTTTACAAGCATAATAAGTCTTAAAACGGCATTTCATCAAGAAATAGCATAATTTGAATGAGAGTCAAAATGAAATTCGTTGAAAAATATTCCGATTTTCTTAAGAAATACAAGTTGTTTATTATTATTGCTTGGGTTATAATTATTGGCTTCAGTGTTTGGCTAGCTCCAAAATTCATCTCTGAGACTAGTTCTGATTTTAATGTCCCAGAAGATACTCCTTCCTTCATAGCAAATACTATTCTAAAGGAAGAATTTCCTGATATAGATACAGAAACAACTATTGTTTTAGTAATTCAGAATCCAAATGGTTCAGTTCTTAATACAGATATTGAAGATTTCAGCTCTAGTTTTAACTCTTCGCTTAAACTTTCAGAATTCTCAGATTTGATAGTAAGTCTTAATGGTTATTATTTCTTAGTTGGCGGAGGTTTGGGAGATGCAGCTCTGGGGTATGTTAGTGATTCAAATAATACTATGATAATTGAAATCAATGTCAACTCAGTTTCTGATGAAGAATTGAATGCATTTATTGATTTTTTGGATTTGACCATAGATGCACTAGAACCTGATGGTTATACTATTTTACTTACTGGATCACATATTCTATTTGAAGACATGAAAGAAGCTTCAGAAAAAGACATTATAGTGATGGATTCTATTGTACTCCCTATAGCTCTTATTGTATTAGCATTAGTATTGAGAAGTTTCAAATTAATGATTATCCCTATTGTAAGTGTTGCATTTTCAATTGGAACATCATTCTTCTTAATGTATCCTATTGCAAAAGCTATGCCTGTGTTTAGTTTTGTTCCAAGCGTGATGATGTCACTTGTAATAGCATTATCAATAGATTATGCTCTTTTCTTACTCTCACGTTATAAAGAAGAATTAATCAGAGGGAGAGAGAATTTTTCAGCTGTTACATTGATGTTAGAGCATGCAGGTCACACAATTGGTGTTTCAGGAATTACTTTAGCAATTTGCTTCATTGGACTTGTATTCTTTCCAATAGGCCTTTTAGCGACAATAGGGTTAGGTGCAGCTGTATGTATACTGACTACTTTATTAATCAATCTTACACTAGTACCAGCATTACTGTTACAGTTTGGTAACTTCTTTTCTAAATTTAGATTGCTGAAGAAGAAACAAGAAGAAAAGCCTAAAACAGAAGAGGAACGAAAAGAAAGAGAACTTCAGAATCAGATGAAAAGTATTTGGTTCAAAATAGGTAAGTTTGCAACCAAATATTCTCTCCCAATAATTGTAGTAACTCTCATCGTAGCCATACCCATGTCAATTCAGATGCTAAAAATGAGTACATCAATAGGTGAAGTGCATATTCTTCCTAGACAAGCTGAATCTACTATTGCATTCGATATTCTCAAAGATGAATTTCAACCTGGTGTTCTTGCTCCCATGTACATTCTTATAGAAACAAATCAAACTGATGGGATTATTAATCCTGCATTCTTTACACTAACTCAAACGTTAATCAGAGATATAGCTAATCAAACGGATATCACAGAACAATCTTTCATCACGATTTCGTGGGGACAAGGATTCTCTATTCCTTTCTTCGTAGCTTATCCTTTCATAAATAATTTAAATGATTCAACTTACTACTCTGAAAATGCAATCTTGTATAGAGAAATGATTTTCAATAGATATACAAACGAAAACAATTCTACTGTTATGATTGATGTACAACCAAGTTTCGATCCATTTGGAAGTTATGTAGAAGATTGGATAAAAGCTACAAGAGAAATTATGACTGACTATGAGGATTCTTCTGGGTTTAAATTCCATCTAGCTGGAGGAAGCACTGAAATTGTTGACTCAGTAGATTTAGTTTACGAAATGTTTCCCTTGATGATTGGAATTATTGTAATTATAGTTTATGTTATAATAGCATTAATGTTTAAATCGGTTTTTATACCACTTCGTCTGATAATAACAATAGGATTAACACTTTCTTGGATATATGGTTTAACGGCATTAATCTTTGATGTAGGAATATTTGATGGCATAATTCCTGTTTTACAAGACATCAACCATCTCTACTGGGCAACACCTGTAATGTCATTTTCAATTTTGATAGGCTTGGGTTTGGACTATGACATCTTCCTCTTATCTAGAGTGTCAGAATATCGAAACAATGGTTATACTGAAAGAGCTTCTGTCATTAAGGGTTTGTACAGAACAGGTGGCATCATAAGTATGGCTGGAGTCATTATGGCAATAGCATTTAGTGGGATGATTTTTAGCAGCGTAATGATTCTAAATGAATTTGGATTTATCCTAGCACTAGCAGTTCTTGTTGATACTTTCATTATAAGAACTATACTTGTTCCAGCAATAATGAGTCTGGCCTCTAAATGGAATTGGTGGCCAAGGAAGCTGAAACCACCTACGAAAGATCTAGATGATATTGAATAGAGAATCTTCTTTCTTTTTTTTTCTTTTTCAAATCATGCTCTAGACTTCAGAAAATGGTAAGTAAAGTGATTTGGAAATTTTAGAATAAATCATTGAAGAAATATTAATTCCAATTTAAAGAAGTCATTTATCTCAAGTAATACTTTAAGAAAATTTATTAAACATTAAAATTAACATTACTATAACATTCTTAGTAAAGAAAGTCATTTTTCTTTGAAGATGGGGATCAATTATGTTTGGAGTATATCTTGATGGATTGAGACAAGCTGAAGATTTACTTGAGAAAGGGAACCATACAGAAGCAACTCGTCAGCTTAATTTGTTGGAAAAGGGTGTTGAGCTAAATGATATTGAAAAACTAGCAGCGATGTTGCTTAATTGTCAAATCATGATTAAAGTAGGAGATTATGAAAAAAGTTTTCTTCTTGCCAAAACAGCCTTTAGAAAAAGTATGGAAATCTCTCATCCACTTCTTGTTATTGATTCGACTATCACATTTTTAGATGCAATTAATGGGTTAGGAATGCTCTATGATGCTTCAAATAAAGAACAAAAAGAATTTATTCAAATGATTAATCAAAGTGAAGATATTCTAAAAACCATTATAAATCTAAGTAAGAAAGATAAGAGTATTAGGACTGAACATCTAGGAAGAATAAAAGGAATTATTGAATATTCCAAACTTAAAACAGTTCCAGCTAAAGAAGATAAAACAAAAGCTAAGATTGCAAGTTTTCCAATTGAGAAGGTAAAAGGAGTTGGGCAAAAAGCTGTAGAACTTAGGAAAGCGGGTTTCAAGGATGCGAGTCAACTGGCACTTGCAAAAATTGAAGAACTTACACCAATAAAAGGTATAGGTCCAGCTTCAGCAAAAAAACTCATTGAAAGTGCGAAAGAATTTCTCAATAAATAAAAAGCTTCTCTCTTTTTTAACTCCTATCAAGAATTGGCAGAATCAGCAAAAAAAAGATATACTGTTACATATAATCATCTTTAGAAGTTAGGTAATAAAGATGAAAAAAGAGAAAAGAGAAGTTTTTATTGTTCCTCATGCACACTGGGATCGTGAATGGTATCTCCCATTTCAAAATTTCAGAGTTCAGTTAGTAAAACTTATTGATGATTTGCTTGAAATAACTAAGAAGAAAGATTATTTTTTCATGCTTGATGGCCAAACCGTGGTTTTAGAAGATTATTTTGAAATTCGTCCTGAGAAAAAAGATGAACTTCTAGCCTTGATTAGAGAAGGTAAAATTGCTCTTGGTCCATGGTATTTACTTCCTGACGAGTGGTTGATAGGTCAAGAAAGTTTTATTCGCAATCTAGAAGTTAGCATTGATTTAGCTAAGGAATTAAGTATTCCTTTAATGCAGATTGGATATCTTCCAGACCAATTTGGACATACAAGAGCCATTCCTCAAATCCTTTCAAATCTTACTTCGTTCAAAGCAGCTGTTATCTGGAGGGGAGTTGGTCCTGAAATAATTACTGTACCCTTCAATTGGAAAAGTGATTATCACTCTCACGATTCAATCCTTGGTGTGTACATGCCAAAAGGTTATGGTAATGCAGCAGACTTACCTGAAAATGAAAATGATCTAAAAGATTCAATTGTTAACAAAATAGAACAATTAAAGCAATTTTCCCCTGTTCCTGTATATCTTCTTATGTATGGAACTGATCATCAGTTTCCTAATCCAAATATGGATATCTTAACAAAACTTGTAGATATTGAAAACACTGAAATCAACCTCAGTTTGTTAGATAATTATGTTACAGAGTTGCAAGATTCACTTCAAAGAACAAATTATTTACTACCTGAATATTCTGGTGAATTTCGCTCTTCTGCAAGGGCTCATCTTCTACAAGATACCTATTCTATGAGGATGTGGATAAAACAGTGGAACCAGAAAATAGAAGATTTACTTGTTCACTATGTGGAACCTTTAATCACTTATTTTTGGTTATTCAACAACTATGATTATCCAACATCCTATTTGAATCTAGCATGGAAATGGTTATTGAAAAACCAAACCCATGATGGCATTTGTGGTTGTTCAATAGATCAAACACATGAAGAAATGAAATCAAGGTATTATTGGGCTGAAAGCATAGGAGAATCTCAGTTAAATGAATTAAAGGAAGGACTTGATAAGCTTGAAATTGAGGAAGATGAACCAAAATTATATGTTTTTAATCCAACTAATAATTCTGACAATCTATCTTTCTTTGATTTCTCTGCCCCTGCAAAACAGCCAATAGTTGGATTACAGGATAGTTTAGGTAACAATTATATGGTTCAATCTTTAAATCCCTCTGAGGAAATTTTGTTTGAAAACACCTTCTCTCCTCTTGTGTTAAAGACAGGTTTTAGATTGTTGCCTGGAAGAAAGATTCTAGATTATTACCTTAACGAGGTTTATATCTCTGATAACATTAATCCTGAGATATGTGATGTCACTCTTTTATGTGGAAAAGTTCCTCTTGGAGATTTCGATGTAGATGAATTTAAGAAGCAAGCAACAGAATTAATGAACACTAAGAAATACAAAAAGTATCATGTTAAAGCATCTTTAGGGTCAAAACAAAACTATAGTGTTCTAGCACCTCTTAATAGTTGGAATTTCAACGAATTTAAACTTCTAGAAAAAATGGATTATCTAGAAAATAATGCAATATTGTTATCATCGAAAAATAAGATTACAACCAAATTTTACGAGATTAAATTTAATTCAGATGGGACTTTCAATTACCTAGACAAAAGAACAAATACAGAATTTACTCAGCTTCATAAATTTGAAGATTATGGTGATAAGGGAGATGAATATACTTTTGGAAGAATAGGTCCTGAAATTGTAAAAATAAAGAAAGTGAAAAGAAAACTAACTGTCAAAGGACCTTTATTCACCGAAATTGAACAGGATATGACCCTAGAACTTTTTGAACATTTAAATGAGAATCGAGATAAAAGGGTAGGCAATATTACTATTCCAGTTAAAACAATTTTTCGATTTTACAGAGATATCCCAAGAATAGATATACAAACAGCTTTGACCAATTTTGCAAAAGATCATCGTTTAAGAATATGTTTTGACTTGCCTTATTCATCTTTGGAAACATTTACTTCAACACATTTTGGAGTTGTAAAACGTAAAAGTGATCCAATTAGTTATGATAGTTATGAAGAACAACCTTCAGGTATTCAAGCTCAGAAGAGATTTATTAGAATAGAAGATAGCAGTTCAGATTTAGCTTTCTCACTAATGAATAAAGGATTACCTGAAGTTGAACTAGCTAATAATTCCAGAGTTGCATTAACACTTTTAAGATGTGTAGGGTTTCTTTCAAGAGCAGATTATGATGAAAGACCAATGCATGCTGGACCATTTTTAGAGACACCTGGAGCTCAAGAAATTGGTGAAAAATATATCTTTGAATATGGTTTTGTTATTCATTCTAGAGAAGAACCTATGTATGTAAGTGACAATTATTCAGAATCATTTTGCTTAAAACCTAAGTCTATCTTAATTAGGAATAGGAATCTCCAGAATAAATTAACAGAATCACTTTTACATGTTGTTAATCCATGGATAAGAATCTCTTCTATGCGGAAAAGAAATGATAAGTTGTGCATTACTTTCTTCAATTTGAACTCAGAAAGTGAATCATCAACTTTTCAAGTAAATTCTAAATTCACAAAGTGTGAGCAGCTCAAAATAGATGGTAGAATCATAAAAGAAGATACAATTAAAGATAATCAACTTGAGATGAGTTTCAAACCTTATGAGATAAAGATGTGCTTTTTCTCCTAACTATTTATATAGATGGGATTCTGTCTATTTTTTCATTTAGGAAGGACTCCCAATCACGATTGTTAATTTTCTTAAGAGTACTAACCAGATCTCTAGTAGTTATTTGTGTTGCTTTTAATGATTTTTTAGAAAATTCTGAAAGAAATAATTTAAAAGATTCTTCTCCAATTTCTTCACTTATTTCATGAAAAATCAAAGAACCATATTTGTAAAAAAGAAGATCTGCTTTTTCATGTTGTCTAGTAATATTCTTTAGAGGGACTAAATCACTACTTTCTCTTATTTTTGTTTTTATACCCTCAATCTGATTTCTGTAAAACTTTTCTCCAAATTCGAATCTAGCAATAAATAAAGCACAGTAATCACTTAAAGCTTCATCAATCCAATTGTGATAAGTTTCCACAGATGTTTTATTGAACCAAAAATGACACATTTCATGAATCCATTTGAGTAAAAGGATATCTCTATTTTCTGTAATGATACTTTCAGGAATGTTGTCTTGCATTGCTATAATTCCTTGTCGAGTAATCATTCCTCCTTTTTCTCTAGGAACTAAAACTAATTTGAAATGATTTAGAGGAGGTTCGCCTAGTATTTCAATTATGTTATTGTAGAATTTTTCAAGATGGGCATCCAAGTCAGCAAACTTATCATAATTTCTCTTAAGTCCCCAGAATCTTGTTGGTTCATCTTGTTCTATTGCTTTATCTTCAGGAATTCCTATAAGATATAAATCAATTTTTGGTTCTTCGCTTACCCATACTTCACAATTACAATCTTTGAGTCTCTCACTATTCATTATCCAAGTCCACCCCTTAGGTCCTTGAAGAATTAATGAAAAGCTTAACCTATCAGTTATGTTTAAAATTGGATAATAAGCAACATATAGTCCCAATTCAACGCCTTCTGCTTCCAAATAATTAGTTGTCCACGGATCAGATTCTATTTGACCAGAATATCTAACTGAAAGCAATAATTCATCTAGATTTTGTAATTCTTCAGGAAGTTCTATTGACCAAATCTTAGCTGACTTGAGAAAGTGATCTTCAGGAATAGATTTCTCTTCAGGGGTAAAATAATAGTTTTTCCTTTCAACTTCAGATTTAATCTCTAACCACTGGAGTTGATTGTTTATCATTAAATCTATGATGGAAGATGGATTCTTTACTGTTAATAAAGCTGAAGCATACATGTTCTGCTCCTTGGGATTTAATTTTAGTTTTAGATCAACTCTTGTGATTTTCATCTTATCAGCAACTCTGTTGTGAATATTTGTTGCTTAATACTGCTTAATAGTATTCTGTTGCTTCTGGATTTTTAGAAGTATTGTAGCTTCTTGATTTAATGGTTATGAGTTTAATAAATTGTTTTCTCGATAGAAAATTTACATAATTCTGAGAAAAGTTTAAAATACACGATTTCTTTTAGAGCATGATGGAAGAAACTTCTGATATAAAATTGGTTCATAGAATCGTTGATATTATTGGAGGAGGGGCTTTAGGTACTGCTATTATTTTAGGATATATTCTTTCAAGTGTAGGAGTTGTTCTGTTTCTGCTTTATCTAATTAAGTTATTGCATCAAATTATTGTAGGGACTTAACTTTCTTCTTTCCCCTTATGGAAGTAAAGTAGCGTTCCAATAATTGCTATAATTGCCATAAATATGCCAAAAACAATTAACCATTGCCACCAGACAAAAGCGTTAGCCCAACATAAACAAACAGCAGAAACTGAAAGTGTCATTAGAAATGCAACAGGAGCAGCTTTTTTAATTACTTCTCCTTCAATACCAACTCTATCAATTACTGCAGCTGCGTTCTGTATTTTCGCAGGAGACAGCACAGATGCAAGACCTCCCCCTACACCATTAGCTGTTCCAACAGCTGTAATTCCAGCTGTTAAACCAAAAATTATTCCATCCTTACTAAAAAGTAGTTTTCTCCCTCCTCCTAGCCATAGCATTCCCAGAGCTATTCCTATTGTTACTAAAGGCATATAGAATGAAAAAGCAATTCCTGACGCTACTAGTTCAGGTTCAATTATATGATTGCTAAGTAGAGAAAGCTGGTCAATTTGAGAGATAAGTAGAGTGTCTTTCATAAAGAATGCAAAAAACTCTGCTGGAACCGCTAGTAAAGCATATGTTGTAAGGGGATCATAACCTATTGCTGGAAGGGCAACTGAAGCGAATGCTGAATATCCCATTGCCATTAATACTGGAGGGAGCATAGTAACGGGGGTTGCTCCTATTGAAACTAGAAAACATCCTATAGCAAGATTTATCATCATTATTTGAAAAGCTTTATTTCCACCACCTATTTTCTTGAATGATACAACTATCTTATCTAATGCTCCTGTTTTTTGTTGATAGGTTATCATCAAAATTGAAGTTAAAACCATTAGTGATATGGGAAATGATTTGATTATTCCTGCAAGAGATGCTAAAAGTGCAAATTTCCATTCAGTAAGAAAATAAAATATTCCTATAATAAGCATTAAAATAATGAGAATCGTTCCAACTGTATCTGCTTTGAATTTGAAGAAGACTAGTAAAATAATCCCTAAAACAAAAGGAATCAATATGAGCAAAACATCTACAGCTAAACTCATACAAGAAGAAGAAATGTGTTGATTAAAAATTTTTGCAACTTAATTTAAGAAAAAAAACTATTACTACAAAAGTAGCTGAAACTCTAACCTTTTTATTGGTTCTTGTGAATATTTATATAATGTTATGTTAAAGAAATTTCAAGTTTATCCAAACTATCGGTGTAATTAATGAGTGAAAAAGAAAGAATTAAATTTTTTACCGAACAAATAGAAGTTGAAAAGAAAATCATCGCGGCTGCTCAAAAAGCTGTAAAAGGTCTTAAAAATCCATTAATTAGGGAGATGATTCTTGCTGTAGCTTTAGATTCCCAAAAACATGAAACTATGTTACAAGCTTTGCTTGATAGATTAACTGGACCAAGTCCAGCAATTGAGGAGAAGGTATCAGAGGAGATTGCTCATGCAATACAGGAACATATGGAACTTGAAGCTCTAGCAATAAAGAAATATAAAGAATATCTTGATAGTCTATGCTGTATTGATAATAAAGAAAAGATTGTAATCAAAGCAATCTATGAGGATGAACTTAGACATCATGAATTAATGAAATGGATCTATAAAACTATAGTTGAAAAAGAAACTCTAATAGAAGAAGATGTTTGGGATCACATGTGGTCAGATGCCTTTTCACATGGCACACCAGGTGGATAATCAATTTTCACCAAATAGATCTAAGTTGAATTTTTCTTCATTTTATTTGTAGAAAAATTAATAATATGCTACACATAGCAATTAGATGACATAAGATGAAGATTAATCTTGATTCCGATAATGAATGGGGACACTTCATTGATCCTGATTCATTTCAAATTGTAGAGATTACAGATGAAATTCCAGATAGATCCTTTGTTGTTTTCAAAGAACGTGAATACATTGATGACATAGATAGAACAGTCATTCAAACCACTTATGGAATAATTGATGGCAATAAGCTTCAACCAATGAATAAAAGAGAACTGAGTAAATTAATGTCAAAAGCTTGTGCAAAATATATTATTGATTTCGAAAAATTACCTCCTAAAATCATGGTGGAGAAAAAGCTTATTATTAATAAACCCGCACAACTGGCTTTCATTATGTCCAATCACGATACATTCCACTTGAAGATAGACAAAAATGCGTTAGAAGGAGGGAATCCCCATGAGATTATTAATTCTATCATGGAAAATCAGGATTTTAAACCTACTATGTATGACAGAGAAGAGAAGTGGAAAATTGAATATGCTAAAAGCAGTCGTGCCAAATGCAGAAAGTGTGGTTCAAATATTGAGAAGGATACTGTAAGAATAGGCGAACCTCATTATTTTGAAGATCACCTAAACTATCGATGGCATCATGAGAAATGTATATTCCTTCAAAGATTTGAGAAGGAAAATATTAAGGGACTTGATCTTCTAGAAGAAAAAGATAGAAAGAGGATAGAAGAGATATTGGATTCTTAAATAAACTCAACTATTTCTTAATGACTTCTTGTTTGATATCAGGAGCTCTAGTAGTACTTCTAGCAGCTACTTCACTTTGTCGTAAATCTTTTCGGGAGACTTTACCTACAGCAGTTCTTGGTAAATCTTCCTTGTACTCAATAATTGTTGGTATTTTGTACGCAGCTAGTTTATCTTTGCAGAAAACTTTGATTTCTTCACGAGATAATTCTTTTGATCCTGGTTCAGCTACCAAGAATGCTTTAACTTTTTCTGAATTTTTTTCTTTGACTTGAACAACTCCAACCATATTGATATCGGGATGAGCATAAAGAACTTCTTCAACATCACTAGGCCAGACCTTATATCCAGATACAATAATCATATCTTTTGCTCTGTCTACTATTTTGAAGTAACCTTTTTCATCCATTGATGCAATGTCACCAGTTCTTAGCCAACCTTTGACTAAAACGGCATCTGAAGCCTCCTTATTATTCCAGTATCCTTTCATAACACTAGGACCACGAACCCAAAGTTCTCCTTCCTTCCCATATTCTGTGAGTTCTTCTTGAGTATCAAGATCAACTACCATAGCAAGAGTATTAGGAATTGGAATACCAATGGCATTAACCTTACGTAAGTTCTTATTTCCAGGATTGACATGAGTGACAGGAGATGATTCAGACAATCCATATCCTTCAATTAAGACACCTTCAATAGCTTCTTCAAATTTTTCAGCTGTAGATTGAGGAAGGCTTTCGCCACCAGATATGCACAAGTAAAGAGAGGATAAGTCATATTTGTCAATTTTTGGGTGTTCAGCTATTTTCTGATAAAGAATGGGAACAGCAAACATGAATTGAATCTTATTTTTAGAAACACTTTGCATAACTTCTTCAAGTTGACGAGGATCAGGAATAAGATAAAGCAATCCACCTACAGCAATAGTCCAAAGAAAAGAGGTTGAAAAACCAAAAATATGGGACATAGGCAAACAACCTGAAATCTTATACTGACCTTCAGGTCGAGAAGGTAACCAGATATCCCAATAAGGTAGGATTGTAGCTTGAGCCATGAGATTGTAATTGGTAAGCATAGCACCCTTCATAATTCCGGTTGTACCCCCTGTATACTGCAAAACTGCAATATCTTCTTTTGAATCTATTTTAGTTTCTATTCTCTTATTTGCGCCTTTCTTCAAGAAATCCTTGTAGGCTAACTCATCAAGTATTTTAGGATTCTTTCTTGCTATTATATTCTTATACAGAAATGCTGTAAATCCTGGTAGTTCATCACCTATTGAACCAGCTATAACAAATTCAAGTTTTGTTTCACCTTTTACTTCTCTAACCTTATCTAGAAATAAATCTAGTGTGATTATTGCTTTTGCTTCACTGTCCTGCAGCTGATATCTTATTTCTTTTGCAGTATACAATACACTTATTGCTGTAAAAATCGCACCTAAAGAATTTACTGCGAAAAATGCTACAACATATTGTGGACAGTTGGGCATTAAACATGCAACTCTATCTCCTTTTTTTATTCCTATATCTTTGAGAGAATTTGCAAATCTGTTTACATCTTCTTCCGTTTCTTTATAAGTTTTGTATTTTCCTTTAAATTCAGTAATTTGTCGGTCAGGAAACTTCTCCGCTGTGTTTCGAAACATTTCTACAATGCTAATTTCCGGTACGTCTATATGATCAGGAATTCCTTCACAATAGTTCCAAATCTGTTCGGGCATAATTCTTCACTGCTTTAATTTAGTAAATTAATCTAGTACTCATTTAAAATATTTTCTATAAATCAACACTGTTCATTAAGGAAAATTGGAAAAATGGATTGGAATTAGTTTCCGCCAAGCTTTAGCAGCATTTTCAGTCAATCTGGGAACTCGTATCCCAAATATCCACAAAGTACTCCTACACAGCAGATATCCTCGTTGCATAAACCATTGGGTTCACCAGAATGATTCTTTTATTTTCTTTAGAGCTGAGCTATCTTTGGCTGATTCATCCCATTTTATCATGAGATTATCTATAATAGTAGTCATCTTTTCTTCTTCCTCAGCATTTAGTATTCCTGCTTCTGGAAGTTCTTCAAAATTAAAAGTAATCTGTGTTATCACATCTGCAATCATTGCACTAATTACTTCTGACTCAAATTCATCCTTTATATCTTTTACAAGAGCTACAGCAAAAACGTTTGTAGCTTCTATATAGACTTCATGGGTTTGAGTTGTAAAGTAATTTGCTTCCCCAGCATCTATTTCAATCAATGCTGCTCGTATTGCAGAAATTACTCCAGAAAATAAAGTAATTTTAGTTACATCATCTTCTTCTGGTATCCTTTCCTTAAAATATAGAGGAACACCCGTTCTTGAGATAATGTAAACAGCTTGAATCATTACATGTGACTTTCGTTTATATGATTTTTAAATCTGATGAGACTGACAAAAGATAATTGTTAACTTATTACTAGTCTTTTTGGTTTCAGAAAGATTTTTGTTTAATGAAACTACAATGAAACTATGCACATTGTAGTAAATTCAAAACAAGAAAGAGATATACTCATACAGTTATTCAACAACTTAGAAAAGAAAGATATGAACTTTTTTTTGGATTTTGAAGATCCTTTATCTCTTCAAATTGAATCAATTTTTGATGATCTATGTTCATGCGAGATACTAATAGACAAAGATGAAGAACCATCCGGGATTGTCTGAAGAGCATATACAATACAGTTATAATAGATTTTTACCTATTATTTTTAGATGTGGAGAAAACCAGATAGTTGTCAAGAGTGCGGAAGTTTACTTATAGGGGATTCATTACGTTGTCCTACTTGTGAGAAACTGCTATCTGTAACTCCAATTCGAGGTCCATCTAAATCTGATATTTCTCTCACATCTATGTGGTCTTTTAGAGATTTTCTTCCAGAATATGCAAAGCCTATTTCTTTGTATGAGGGTAACACACCACTTATTGAAGTTAAGAATATAGAGAATCTTGCTGATTTAAGTTTGAAGCTAGAATTCAGAAATCCTACTGGATCCTTTAGAGATAGAGCTAGTTCTCTGATAATTTCAGATGCTGTTAAGAATAAAAGCTCCCAAGTAATTGGCGCAAGTACAGGCTCTTTTGGCATCAGTTTATCTGCTTATGCAGCAAAAGCTGGAATAAAATCTCAAAATGTAATTCCTCAGAATTTAGAACTTTCTAAAATTGAACAAATGAAGGTTTATGGAAGTAACGTAATCGAAATGGGCGATTCTGTTGAAGAATCTATTGCTGAAGCGAAAAGGCTTAGTAAAGCAGTAAATGCCTATTTAGCAACTCCTGAAAACAATATTTTAGCTATTGAAGGTCAAAAAACCTTAGGCTTAGAAATAGCTTTACAAAAAGAGTTTTTTGATGCATTAATTATACCTAGAGGATCTGGATCTCTTATATATTCAATTTATAGGGGTCTAGAAGATGCACTTGCTTCAGGATGGATAGAAGAACTCCCCAGAATTTATGCAATATCTTTAGAGAAAACAAAGAGTGCTTACTTGGCTGAATCCTTAGAAATAGAGCAACCTTTTCTTTTAGAGGAAGTACGAGAGACAATTAAGTTTTCTAAAGGAAAAGAGATAGAAATTGATGCTCAACAGATGATTGAGAAAGCTTTGAATCTTTCCAGAAAAGAAGGATTGTTTATTGAACCAGCTTCAGCTTCTGTTTTAGTAGCTGCTGATGAGCTGATTAAAGAAGAAGAAATAAATCCCCCAAATAGTGTTGCGATTCTTTCTGGATCTGGCTTTAATGCACTCAATATCTATGCCTCTCAATTAAGAGATAAAAGAAAAGTTGTTTGGGGTTTGTCTGAAAGTTCAACAACTAAATTTGAGATATTGAATCTTATTTCAGAAGGCAAAGCGACTTATGGAATTTCTCTGTGGGAATCCTTAGGACGAGCTAAATCTAAACAATCTATTTATCAGCATCTGAATGAACTTCAAGAGAAAGGCTTGATAGTGTTATTTGGACAAAACACCAAAATTAAGGAGTTCAAAGTTACAAAGAAAGGATTTGAAACCTTGGAAAAAATGAGAAAT
This sequence comes from Candidatus Heimdallarchaeota archaeon, assembly GCA_019057375.1. Taxonomy (GTDB): domain Archaea; phylum Asgardarchaeota; class Heimdallarchaeia; order Heimdallarchaeales; family Heimdallarchaeaceae; genus UBA460. Next base: position 7,169 of record DXJF01000019.1, on the reverse strand, counting down.
CTTATAGATTTTCTTTAAAAACCTACAATTATATAGTATAAATAAGTATAAAATTATAAAAAAACACAAAAGATGGATTATATTCTAATCTTTACAACTTCCATCTTGTAATTTGTCTTTAATTCTGTCTCTAATTCTGTCTAGTATTTGATCACAAACATTATCACAATTGCACTCACAATTGCACTCACATTCGCACTCACATTCACACCCACAATCACAATCTCCTAAACGATTGTTTAGTTGATATCTTTCATGGATTTGCTCATGATCAGTATCTCCAGAACTGAAGAATAAGAAATATTCGTTACCATTACTAATTGTTTGATTTGAGGATGCGAGCTGCATTGTAAAAATCAAAAGAACCGCCAAGCTTAAGCCGATAAATAGATTTCTTGCCTTCATAGGTTTCGCCAAGATTCTGGGAAGTACATATTTATTAATAGTTACTTCTTTAGAAAACTAAAGTTATCGAAAATTCTTTAGAAAACTAAAGTTATCGAAAAAATTACTTATAAAAATTTTTATGGCTTAAATATATACCAAAACAGTTATAATAAATTATTCAAGTTGTAACTTGAATATCCTAAAGAGTGTGTTATGAATGGAGCAAGAAGTAGGTTTACGACAAAGTCTAATTCGTGAAGTAAATTCAGTAAGAAACATAGCGTTAATTGTTACTTTTACGGGATTGGTATTTCTTTCTACATCAATCTTCTTTATAGCTATCCCTACGTCTAATGGGTTCTTTAACATTGGAGAAATTTTTGTTTATTTAGCTGCTCTAATTGGAGGTCCAATCACAGGTGCCATCGCAGGAGGAATGGGAGCGATGTTAGCAGATGTTGCTTTAGGGTATGGCGTTTTTGCGCCAGGTACATTAATCATCAAAGGTATAGAAGGATTTGTTGTAGGAGTAATTTTCCACTATAGCCGCCGATTAAAGAAGTGGATCAGGTATCTGTTTATGGCTGCTCTATGTGGAACTTTAGTAGGTTTTTCTGCATTCTATGTCAATCAAGATTTTATTTTTGGAATGGCGTTTTATGGTAGCAGAGAATTTTCTGTTACTGTGCCAGGATATGCTTTTCTAATAATTGCATTATTTCTAAGTATTGTAATTGGACTTGTGCTCTTCTTCCTAAAGGAAAAAGGGGAAATGGCTTTATCCTGCATAGCAGGAGGATCATTAATGGTTTTAGGCTATTTCTTCTATGAAACAGTTGTTCTAAAATATTTGCTTGTAGCTGCTGTATCAGAAATACCTTTCAATATTGCTCAAGTTGTTCTGAGTGCAGCTATTGCAATTCCTATAGTATCCTATCTTAGTGAACTTGGAATATTAAAACGATATGAAAAGGAAATAATTGCTGAGGAAGAGGTACCAGAAACGGAGGAAGGATAAAGTATTTTTAAGTCAGATTAATTGGTGTACTAATGCTTCAAATAAACGATTTAACTGTCAGGTATATGACAAGTAATGAGGATGCACTTAAACACATAAATTTTGAAGCATCTAAAGGAGAATTCGTTGTTATAGCAGGACCTAGTGGGAGTGGTAAAAGCACCCTTGCTCAGATTCTGATGACTTTAATTCCCAATTTTACTGAAGCTGACATTTCTGGTGAAATCACCTATAATGGAATTTCCTTCAAGGAGCTGACAAGAGAAAAACTTGTTAGTTTACTAGGATATGTTCCTCAATATCCAAGTGACTTTACAACATCATTATTAGTTGAGGAGGAAATTGTTTTTCTATTAGAAAATCTTGCTCTTGATTCTGAAGAAATTTTATCTAGACTCAATCAAGTCCTAGCTGAACTTGAAATAAGTTCCCTACGAAGAAGAGTAATCCCTGAGCTAAGTTCTGGAGAATTGCAAAGAGTTTTTTTAGCATCTGCTTTAGCTTTTGCTCCTCCCATCATTATTCTTGATGAACCTATTGCAAGGATTGATCCAAAAACAGAGGTCAAACTGGTTGAACTGCTAAGAAAACTTGCTGATAGTGGTCATTTAGTAATTGCTTTTGAACACCGTCTTGATTATATTGTGACAAAAGCTGATAGATTAGTTATATTAAAACAAGGGGAAATAGTTAGTGACGGACATCCCTCTAATAATATAGATTTGCTAGAAGAGATTGACCCACCAGAACTATCTTTGATAGATTTCAAAGATAAAGAAAAAATAATTTCTCTTGAAGGTCAAGCAGATTTGAAAAGAATAATATCTAGAATTAAAAATGTGGATATCTCTGAGCTGTTCAAGTTAAATAATGAAACATCTAAAGATACAGCCATTTCTTTGAATAAGGTAGATTTTAGATATAACAACAAAACTGAATGGATATTGAAAGATGTAGATCTTCAATTCAAGAAAGGAGAATCAATAGGATTAATGGGGATAAATGGATGCGGTAAATCTACTTTGATGAAAATCATATTGGGAATTGAAAAAACAAGTAAAGGTGAAGTCTGGATAAAAGGAAGAAAAATCAAGAATGTCAGAAAGGGAAAAAAAGATTGCATATATGTTCCTGAAAACGCAAAACTATTTCTAGTTGGACCTACTCCCTTAAGAGATTTAGAAAGACAACTTAGAAATAATGTGGAAGTTATAGAAATTTATAACAAATTTAAAATGCAAAAACTGATGAAAAGGAAGCTCTATCATTTGAGTGAAGGAGAGAGGAGACTTTTTGCTTTGATAAACTCATTTTATTTTCAAGAAGATATTATTTTGTTGGATGAACCTACAATTGCTTTGGACAAAAAAGGTCGAAGAATTCTACTTGAATTAGTTGAAACAGCAAAAGAAAATGGAAACACGGTCATTCTTGCAACCAATGATCCTAGAATTGTAACATCTTTGGATAGATTGGTTGTTATTGAAAATGGAGATATATGTCTAAATGGACCACCTCGAGACGTTCTATATGAGTTGGAAAAACATACAAATTTGATACCTAATCAAACTGTAAGATACATTCTAAAGCTAGAAAAAGAAACAGGTATCTCTCTTCCTAGAATTCTTAATCCTAAAGAATTCAACTTTTTGCTTAAGGAGGCTGAATAGATGTCTTTTATGCTAAAGAGAATTTATGATGGTTTTTTGTATAAACCTGATAAACTTCAAATTCATCCATTAGTTGGAATTGTTATCATATCCATTCAATTTGGATTTCTAATTCTAAACAAAAACTGGGTGTTAGCACTTTTGTTAATATTCATCATTTTTGAAAATGTAATTTTTAAGAATATTAGAGGATCCTTAAGCATTTTATGGGCTCTTTTACCAATTTTGATATTTCTAGGTGGGTTAACTTACCTCTTTGGAGGGTGGGAAATTACGTATCGTGTCTTAATGCGTTTGCTTGTAGGGGGATTAGGCTTTTCCTTTTTCTTTTCTATAGTTAATCCTTCAGACTTGACTAGAAGTTTTGAAAAACTAAAAATCCCAACTAAAATTGCGTTGATTCCTTCTCTAGCTTTGATGATGATTCCAAGGATAGCAAAAGATGCTGAAGATACCTTTACAACTTTAAAGATTAGGGGAGAAATTAAGGGGTTTTTTTTGAGATGGTTACCAAGAGTATTTGCTGTTTTCATTGCGTCAATTATCTATAGATCTGAATTCTTGGCTCAATCTTTATACTTCAAAGGTCTTGGAATTCAGAGAAGAACACATTATAGAAAAATTTCTTTCAGATGGGTTGATCTTTTTAGATTACTAATTTGGACTTGTTTTATTATCAGCTTTATTTTCATAGATAAATACGATTTGTTTTACTTCTTCAATTAGAAGCCTTCGAGTAGTTTAGATTAGGAGTTTCATTACTTCATCTACAGCTTCACGAATTTCCAATGAAGGTTCTTGCATAAACTCAACTGATTTAGCTTGAGCGCCTATAAACAGGAATTCCTTTTTTTGAATCTCAACTAATTCTTTTATATGAAGCAAAGGAATTGAATGACTTGTTAGGGGTCTGATATATTCCGATATATCTGCTGTTACCAACACTGAACCTGGTTTAGCTCCATAATTTATAGCATCTATTATCACTACAGCATCATAGATGTCTTTGTTTATTATATCTACAAGAAAAACAGAAATATCCTCATATTCTTCAGAAAAAACATTCTTTGGATAAAATTTCACTAATTTATCTGAAACCATCAATCCAAACGCATCATCTGCTCTATCTCTATTTCCAAAACAAAAGAAAGCAATTCTAGAAGGTTCAATTTTATGAAAAAAAGAAAGGGAAGGTGACACTTATTGTTTCACCAATTTAACCATATGACAGCTACAACTTATGCACGGATCATATGCTCTTGCAATCATTTCTAACTGAAGCTCAGTATCAGGATGATTTTCTGCCAAAAGTTTCTCTGCAGCTGTTTTGATGAATTCTTCAACATCATCTAAAAACTGTGCAGTAGGAGTAATAATGTCAGCATGTTCGATTTTACGATCTTTGATATCATATGTGTGGTATAAAGTTCCTCTTGGAGCTTCCACAGCAGCTGTTCCTTTACCATCCATTTCGTAATCAGTTACTATATCAGAATCTGGTAAAGCTTTGATTTGTTCTATCAAACTAGGAATTTGTTCAAAACACCATAGAGTTTCAATTAATTGTGCCATATTGTTGTAAATTGGATTAACTTTCCACTTATCATTATAGTATTTATCGAATTTCTCTTTTGCTTCTCCAGTAAGTCTGTCACCAATAAGAATTAGTCTAGCTAATGCGCCAACAGTAAATGGTTTATCGTTGTATTTGGATCTCTTAGCATAACTGTGTTCAACAACTCGTTCATTGGTCAGTTTTTTATAATCCTCAACAGGAAATTCTTCTCCAGTTGAGATAAGAATTGTTTCTCCTTCAAAACCAAATTTGCCACTTGCTGGATTGCAGCACATGAATTGAGTTTCTCTTTCACAATAGTCTGGAATTGGTAAAGTACCCCAAACATCAATGAATGCAGAAACTTTTTCCTTAAATTCAACTGCTTTTTCAGCAAAATAATCTAATTCTTCATCAGTTGGAACTCTTCCAAAACCGCCAATCAGAGCATTTTCTCCATGGATTTTTCTTCCATGAAGTAGTTTCATCAATTCAGTTCCATATTTCTTCATTACTACTGCTTCAACTACGGTGTCTGTGTGAGTAGGAAGCATTGCAATAGCAGAAGCTTGTTTAAAGAAATCAGGTAGTGCAAGATAGTATACATGAAGCACGTGGCTTTCTATAATTTCTGCATAATGCCAAAGATGTCTAAGTAATTGGGTTTTTTCTGGAACTTTTACTTTGAGAGCCTTTTCAATAGCGCTAATTGAAGCATTTCTATGAGATACTGTACAAATTGCACAAATTCTAGCTACTAAAGAAATGTTTTCATGAATAGTTTTACCTCTAACAAGGGCTTCAATCATTCTTGGTCCCTCGAAAATATTCACAAGAACTTTGTCTACTTTTCCATCTTTTGTATATACTTGAATTCCTCCATCTCCTTCAACCCTAGCAAGCACATCTACACTAATTGTTTTTTCACTCATCATTTTTCACCCTTTAAAGCTAGCTCTGTGGCTTCGCCTCCAAACATCATCAGCTTCCTTTTCGCATCTTCTTCAGTTAAACCGATTTCAATTAACTTCTCAATCATTGATTCAAAGTTTGCTCCTTCGTATGCTCCAAAGCATCCAACACAAGGAACGCCAAAGGTAGGACAACAAGCATCACAACCTCCAGCTGTAACTGGACCTAAACAATATCTTCCATGTAATAAGAAGCAATCATTTCCTTGGAATTTACATTCAATGCATACAGGATAAGGATATTTAGAAGGTTTTAAGCCACTAATTAATTTGGTATATATTGGAATGAAATTTTCCTTAGCAACAGGACATCCTGGGATTGAATAATCAACTTCTATGAACTTATGAATAGGTTTTGCAGGTATTGGATTTCCAACTAATTCACTGAATTTAGGAATCTTTCCATCTTTACCATATACAAGAAGCATTCTTTCTTTGAATTCTTTTTCGTTATCACCAAGATATTGAATTCCGCCATGAGTTGCACACGTCCCTAGAGCTACAACAATGTCTGCCTTTTCTCTAATTTCTTTAAGTTCTGCAAGTTGTTTATCAGTGTTAATACTACCTTCAACAAGAGCAATATCTACATGATCAACCTCTTGATGAGATTGAGCCATATGGAAGAATTTTATATCAGCACTTGTAAAGAAATCAACTAATTCATCTTCCATGTGAAGTATAGCAAGTTGATCTCCAGCACAGCCTGAAAAACCGAAAACACCTACAACAGGTTTCTTTTCTCTCTGCCACATCTTAGATCAGCTCCTTAATATGTTGAACGTCATAATAGGTAAACACTGGACCTTCTAAACAGGTGTATCTGCCACCGATAGCACAGTGACCACAATGACCTTGACCGCATTTCATTCTGCGTTCAAGTGTCATCAAGATTTGATCCTTTGGAATTTTCAGTTTAAGTAACTCTTGAATTACATATTTGTACATAATTGGAGGACCACAAATGATTGCAGTTGTGTTTTTACTTACAACTCTGTCTACAATCTTTGGAAATAATGTTGTTACAACACCTTCATTATAAGGCCATTCTCCAGAATCATCCTTATCAACAGATAAATGGGATTCTATGATTCCTCTTTGAGCCATAGCTATGATATCTTCTCTATATAACATATCAGCTGGACTTCTAGCTCCATTCAAGAAAAATACTTGACTAAATTCTTCTCTTCTATCTTCTACGTAAAGAAGTACCGATCTCAATGGAATAGCTCCCAAACCACCTGAAACAATTATCAGATCCCTTCCCCTTAGACTCTCCATGTCAAATCCGTCTCCATAAGGACCTCGTAGATGGACTATATCACCTACATTTAGATTGAATAATGCTTCTGTAAATGAACCTACTTTTCGCACTCCAAATTCAATGAAATCTGTTCTTGTAGGGGGAGAAGAGATTGAAAACACTGCTTCTCCAACTCCTGGAATAGATAAAATTGCAAATTGACCTGGACGATAATCTTCTTCAATAATGCTTTCATCTACAAATCTTATTTTGAAATATCTTGTATCTTCAGTAAGATCTTTCAATGCTAAAATCTTAGCAGGTT
>DXJF01000150.1 GCA_019057375.1 Candidatus Heimdallarchaeota archaeon | reverse complement strand
CAACTTTTCTAGAAAATCAGGCACAACTTGTAAATCCCATTCAGCATCGATTCTAGAAACAATCTCAGTAATTTTACTTTCCATTTCAGCGTCTGTAATAATGCCATTATGTATGTCTCTATAAAAGTCCATTCTTACATCTGTGGTAGCTAGCTTTTCCAGCATCCAGTCAATAGATTCTTCAGGATAGATAACATATAGTTTTGTTAGAGATTCAGTTTCATTTTCCATTCTATTCAGAATATCTTTTATTTTTTCAGAGACACTATAGGGTAGTTGAATTCTTTCATATGTTGATTCTGCCCACTGATATATTTCGTTTTTAACTTCATTTCCTAAATTAGAAACAAATTCTTGTATTGTGAGATTATCCCAATCTCTCTGCTCTGAGAAAGACTTAATATTCATCCAAGTATTTTGTATATCAGTGTCACTAATGTATTTTGGATCATTTCTATAGGTACTTATTCCAAAAAACCATTCCGCAGCATTTGTGTCAAGGGGAACTATATTTGAGAGAATCCACCCAATAATGTATGGGTGTAGCTGATAAATATCTATAATTGTTTGTAGTACATCAGGTGTATCTTGTAAAATCGAAATTAACCTTGTGCTAATATTTGGAGCAATTAAAGCTGCCCAGTTTTGCCAACTATTTTCCTCAAATATACTTGTTTCAATAGCTTTCTCAAAATTATCGTAAAATGCTGTAGTTTGAGCAGTTTCTCGTATAATTATTCGATTTAATATCTTATTTAAAGAAACGTTGGTGCTTGCTTGACCATTTTCTCCATATTCAATAAAATGCCATTTAATTGGAACCTCTATGTTTCTATATCTTAACAATCTTTGCTGGCTATCTTCGTGAGACCATACAGCTCTGCAGTAATGAAGGATATTTTCTCTTATGTGATCGTAAAGTCTTTTTCTATTTTCTAGTAGTAACAATTGTTGTCTGATTTCTTCTTTTTGTTCTTTAGCAAAATTTGTGTAACCTTTCTGTGCTTCATGAATAACATCAACTTCAGATAATGAAAGACTGTCTAAATTACCAGATAAAGACGTTATACTACTCATTGTACTATCCAGAACTGTTTTCAAAGCTGATCCTGAATAGTCTGCAATTAGGGTAGGATCAATATCAACTTCTTGACTAATTGAGTTTAATGCATCTCGAAAGGAATCATCAAGTAGAACCTTAGCAATTTTCCAATCATGTTGTTTAAGCCAAGCATAAATTGTGTCATCTTCCGCAAGTTCAGGTACCTCTTCTGCGACCATTATAACATTCTGAACTTCTGCAAGACTTGTTAAAATCTCATATTGTCTTTGTAGTTTACTATAAACATAGGTTATAGGAATTTCTTCATTTGGATTCTGTATCTCTGAAGCTGTAGTCATTTCATATGCAGATTCAGATTCGGTACTCACAATGAGTTTTGTTTCAGTTCGGATCTTACTCGCAGTTTTTTTCATAGATTCTGAAAGCTGACTACTTGTTTCTTTGGATTTTTGTTCTGATTCACCACGAGCTCCACCAGAAACACTTGCTTTTGCCCAGCCAACATTCATGGATGCTTCAGCTTCAACATTCCATCCAAAGCTCTCTGAAGCTTCTTTAACTATCTCACTAGAGTCTTTGGTTGTATCTGTTGTTTCTGTTGTTGTTTCAACACTTCTCAAACTCTCAGAAGTTTGAGTAATTTTTGTTCTTCGTTTAATAGCAGTTGATACCTTTTCCATTTGCTTTGGACCTAAGGGAATTGTACGAATAACATCTCCTCGTTGATTACCAAGGGGTCTCCATTCTTGACGGTAGACTATTCTTACGCCTAAATTATAAGATCCTGGACGACATATTACGAGACCAGTAGGTTTACCAGGTAGCGGTGCTGTTACGTAGTCAGGATCTCTTACCCATTGATATTCGGAGAAATCATGCCATGCAACATTATCAATATTACTTCCACCTAAACCTAGAGAATCTCTTCCGCGATTTCGTGTTCTTTCATCATCAGGTTTAACAGAAGTTGTATTCTTTTCTGTCATTTGCTTTCCTCCTTCTTTCTAGAACGTCTTTTATCTAGGATGGATTTCTGACGAAATCTGTACAGGATATCACCTTGATGTTTATGCGAAGATACACGAAAAGAAACAGGAGGTTTTGTTTGACTAACTCGAAAAGTTCTTTGAATTTTTTCTGATTCAGCTTTTATTCCAAAATCCTTTTTCTTAATTGTTTTAGGTTTAATTTTTACTTTCTCTGTAGGTTTGGTTTTTACTTTTTCTTGCTCAATAATTTTTGACTCTTTTTTTTCTTTATTAGTAATTTTTTTCTTCTTAACAGTTTTTGAATTCTTTTTAGCTTTAGGAATCTCTCTCTCTTTATTTTCTGAATTCATTAAATCACCTCTCAATTTCCTAAACTGTAAACATTTTTTTTCGAAGTATAAAATGGTTTCTGTGAACCATGGAAAAAAACTTTTTTGAGTGATTTTGTATTGGAAAAATATGTAAATAGCATGTTCTCGTCAACCGATATAGTTAAATAGTAAATTAAGTAAACGTTTGTTTAATACGACATAAATCTAAGCAATTAATCCTTGATAGAAACGAAGGGTTGTGGAAAATGATAATTTATTTCTATCCTAAAAGATTCAGTAAGAGAACTGATATAATTATAACAATAAGCTCAACCTTAATGGGAAAAATAATATGGTATATAAAAAATATTCTTCATAATATTAGATGCAGTATCTACAGTATAGTATTTCCTCTTTCTTTGATTTCTCAGATATCATCATTCCAAGTTAATCTTCAATTATATTAGATTCAGTGTGACATTGTTAATTTGATGATAGGAATTTCCACACAAACAATAATTACTCAATTAAAAACAGGAAGTTTATTCATGTTAATTTCAGACGAATTAAAGGAAAAAGTAAAAAATCAAGTAATTTCATTTTTAGAGGAGTTGAAACAAACTGGAGAGTTTGAATCCAGTCAAGAAGTAAGTTTTTTCATCTATAATCAATCTTTATCCTCTGGATATGAATTGGAATATTTATTTAATAATAAATATGTTTTATCGAAGGACTCAGCATTTGTTTTCTTGGATCTTCACTCCAATAAGAAATGGTCTCATTCCTGCTATCAACTTCTTTGTAGTTTGGATAATGGGCAAATAGAAGAGAAAATTTCTGCTATGTATCCTACTAAACTTTATCTAACAGAAAAAGATTCATTTGATCAATTATATACAACTAGCACTACAACATTAAAAACACCCAAATCTGCAAAATTGGCATCTACAAAGATGAAAACACAAGCGATGTCTGCATTAGCAAGTCTCCCCACAAATGCCCCAGGTGATAGATATGCAATTCTTTTTTCTGGTTATACAACTGATTCGATAGACATAAATGATTTGGAATACTTCTATAGAACTTTAATAGAAGGGTATGGATTCGAGGAATCTAAGATATTTGTGTTAAACTATGACAAAACACTTAGTCATCTATATGGAAGTGATTATTATGGGACTCCATGGCCATGGCCTTGGGGTACAGATCCTAATTATTCTACTGTTGTAGACTACATGGGTTCAAAGAATGATTTGAGTACGGTATTTAATCTTCTCTCAGCTAACATAAAAGAAGATGATATGCTATTTATTTTTACTACCTCATTAGGAGAGATTCACGATAATGAATCCAGTATCATTACATATGAACCTGGACAACCAGATGATATAGGCTGGTATACTCCATCAGATTTAGCTCAACAATTAACCTCATTACCAAAGATTGGAGTATTGTTAGTTCTAATGCAACAGAATCGTTCTGGAGGATTTAAAGAAGCAGTGATAAACAACTCAAGTGCTTCTAGAACTCATTTTGTTGCCGCATGTGAAGCAGATAAGCTCTCAGCAACTTGTACAAATTTCAATTGCTTTGCAAATGCTTGGACAAATGCCATGTCTGGCGTGAAACTAGAACCAAGTGGTGGTATAGACCTTGTTAATGCTGATACAAATGCAGATAATAGAATATCAGCTGAAGAAGCATTCAACTATGCTGACCAAAATAAAGGTGCAGGTGATACTCCTTTATTTGGAAGTCATCCAAGTGGTTTTGAGGAATCCATATTTCTAGGTTACCCAGATTATGATCTATTTGTTCGTGACACATTAGATGATTACGGTAGAGAACCAGGTTTAGGAAATTGTCTTTCAAGAAGTCCAGATGTTATAGTTTCAAACTATGAATTGTCAATTAATGATGAACAAGTTTTAATTCAACCAGATATGATGCAAAGAGATGATCTAGGAGATAGTGTAGAATATGGTCAACCTAATTGGATATACATTAGAGTTCAGAATAGAGGAACTATTGCTGCAGCTGGTAAGGTACACTTATACTGGGCAGAGCCTTCAACCTTTCAGAATCCTTCGGAGTGGACAGATAACGGTATTACAGCAGAACATGGATTTGATTTTGAAGAAATACAACCAGGAGAAGTGATGTTAGTTGGACCAATAATCTGGAGTACAGGTATCCCTGGAGTAGGTCACTATTGTTTTATTTGCTTATTGGAAAGTGAATTTGATCCAAAACCTGATCTAAATGGTATTAATACAGTTGCAAGGTATAAACAATTCATCAATGAGAATAACAATGCTGCATGGAGGAATTTTAACGTCATCAATGTTGAATTGGGTGGAGTTGCTATGATGTCATTCAAAATTCAGGGAAGTGCAACTCAAGAGATAGCAACAGATCTAGAACTTGATCTCAGAGAATTACCTCAACCTATTGAAACAGAATTAAAGATATTGAATAGATTAAGTGAAGGAACTAATTTAGAGAATATGCAACTGAAAGAACAAACAACACATTATAATATATATTCTGCAGATGTAGGTACAAAAGCTGTAATCAAAAATATAGCATTACCCAAGAAAGATAGTTCGATAGCAAGGGTAACTGTGACATTACCAGCTATCACTGAACCAGGTGAATATGAAGCTTCAATCGCTCAAAATATAGAAGATGCTACAATGGGAAAACTTACACAGAAATATGTGATAAAAGCACATCCTTTTGTTGGTAACAGAAAGACAGGAGAAGTCCACAAATCTAGTTGTAGATGGGCAAAAAGAATGAATCCTATGAGAAAGGAAGCTTTTGATACACTTAGGAAAGCTTTCTCAGCCGGTTATAATGGCTGTTATAGTTGTTTAAGACAATATGATTCAGATCACCAGGATTTTGTAGGAAACAAGAGATCCCTAGAATTTCATGTAATAGAATGTGAGTGGGCAAAAAAAATGAGTCCAGCAAATAGAAAACCTTTCAGCTCAATTGCAGAAGCTATTGATAACGGATATAATGGTTGTTCATATTGCCTACCCGCTTATGATACAGATTTTGGTTTGAGAAAGATGTTAGCAGAAAGGTGAATCTAAGCTTTCTCTTATTTTTTTCCAATGCGGTTTAGTTATTGTAAAAAAAGCACTCTTCAATGAATATATGATTTCATTATAAAGGTTAGAAGTTATAAGATAACCTTGCATAAAGGTTTCCTTCTTGGAGCTTCCAAACTCTTTGAATATATCTTCTTATCTGAAATCTAAGGTATCTATAAGAAAGAAGAGAATATAGGAAGGTATTTTATCTACAATATAGCAAGATTCTTTTGCATTATTTTGAGAATCTTTAACATTTGTTCTACTTCTTTTCAGTTTCAAATCTCTCTTCTTGCAATCTTATAGTACCTCTATTATGAGATCATCAAGTTCATATGTGTTTTCAAAGTATCTGTAAAAACATGTCCCTGACAATTTTAATGTGAATCACAGTTAGCACAATTAGAACATTTATGATTCAAGAAGAGATTTCAATCAATTAAAAGATAAACGTAAAGATTTCAGCGACAATATTATAAAGTAACAATTAGTAATAATATTAAGAAGGGTCAACCTTTATAAAGTTAATACAGAATCGGAGGTTGACCTGAAAGGTATCTCCTGAAATAAGAAACAAGTGCAATTAGATGAGATTTCAAGCATAGTTTAAGTTATACTTAGTAGTGTGAAAATGTTTCAACGTCCTGAATGTGCTTTGTAAGTTGTATAGTTTAAGTTATACTTAGTAGTGTGAAAATTGGATCCTGTGGTGAATAATGCCAAACCAATTAAATGTTTAAGTTATACTTAGTAGTGTGAAAATCCTATATTCTGTGCTATCAATTCTTCAGCATCATTTGTTTAAGTTATACTTAGTAGTGTGAAAATAATTTTGACAATTGGTATGAAGCTTTAATTCTTCTTGTTTAAGTTATACTTAGTAGTGTGAAAATAACCTGCCAGAACCCTATCCCCTGATGGTGTTTTGGTTTAAGTTATACTTAGTAGTGTGAAAATAAATACAACTATATATTCTTGACATATTTGATTGGATACAATTGTAGAATGTTCATTTCCTAATTGATACTAGTAGATCTTTTAAATATCTATTATTTGGATTTATTGCGTATAAATAGTTTCCATGAACTCCTTTTTTCTCCTTTACTAAAATTAGTTTTTTCCTTTTCATTTCTTGAAGTATTTTTGGTATTCCTTTTTCTTTAAATTCTGAAGTGAATTTAATATTAGTAACTGAGGTTTCATTTTCAATCCATTTATTTAATTTTGATCTAAAACTATTTTTTGCCAATCCTCCTGGTAGAAGAGAATTATCTTTGCACAGTTTGTATAATTCAGGAGAGTCAATTGTTCTTAGATACTCTTCAGCCATAAAACTTAGAATGAGTTCTTCCTTCTCTTTCGGTCTATTTAATGGTTCATAAGGTTCTAGATTAAGAAGGAATTCTCGAATTTCATCCATGAAAAAACTAGCATGGGCTAGTATGAAGTTTATTTCATGATTAGTACACCGAATAGTCTTCGTCTTTAACGCATCAATCAATTTGTCATAATTCCCCTTTTCATTAAAACTCTTGGTCACATAATTGAATAGTATTCTCTGATAGTTTTGTGGAATGTAGTATGATATTCGTGATTTTGAAAGATAAAGTTCAGGATTTAAAGAAGATACGATATATTCAATGAAATTTAATTTTTCATCTATCTGCATTTCTTCAAGAATTTCCTTATCTAGCAAGTAATGACACCTTTGTCTAGCTGTTCTTACAGCGTAAACCATTTTGAATACATTTCTTATACGTTCTCTCAATCTAGCTGATATAGGTTTGTCTTGATGAATAATTAACCAGATATTTTTCTTGTATGGGATTAT
>DXJF01000149.1 GCA_019057375.1 Candidatus Heimdallarchaeota archaeon | reverse complement strand
CTGAAGTTAAACCAAAAGCTGAAGTTAAACCAAAAGCTGAAGTTAAACCAAAAGCTGAAGTTAAACCAAAAGCTGAAGTCAAACCTAAAGCGGCACCTGAAGCTGCACCAAAGAAAAAACCTCCTGTTAAGAAACCTGCAGAGAAAATACCTATTGCACCAAAAGCTGATATTTCATCGATTAAAGGTATTGGTGCTAAAACAGCAATGCTTCTCAAAGAAAATGGTTTCAACACAGTCGATAAAATTGCTAAAGCTACAGTTGAAGATCTTTCCAAAGTCCCAGGAATTGGTCCTGCCACTGCTGAAGCTATGAACAAAGAGGCTAAGAATTTGTTAGCCAAAAGTAAGGAGGAAGCTAAGTAGGTGATTTTATGAGTGAAGATAAAAAAGAAAAGAAAGAATCGGCTAAGAAAACTAAGGAAGACGTTGAAACTCCCAAAGTAGAAGAGAAAGTTGAAGTTCCTAAGAAAGAGAAGAAAACCTCCACTACTAAGAAGCAAGAAAAAACAGAACCTTCCAAAGAAGAAAAGAAAGCCGAGTCAAAGAAACCTAAAGAGATTAAAGATAAAGAAGCAAAGGAAGAAGCTAAACCCAAGAAAGAAAAAACCGAAGCTCCTAAAAAAGAAAAATCTAAAACCAAAGAAGAAGCTAAACCCGAAGAAAAGGCTAAATCTGAAGAGAAAGCTGAACCCGAAGCTAAACCTAAACCTGAATCTGAAGCTAGGTCTAGATCAAGAAGAAGAGATTCTAAATACGGTGTCGCTCATATCTTTTCCAGTTACAATGATACTATCGTTCATATCACCGACATTTCAGGTGCTGAAACATTCAGCCGTAAAAGTGGAGGAATGTTTGTTAAAGCAGACAGAAATGAATCAAGTCCATATGCAGCGATGAAAGCAGCAAACTCCGCAGCACAAGAAGCGCAAAGTAAAGGAATATACCAGCTGTATGTACGTTATAGGGCGCCAGGAGGACATAAGAACAGAACACCTGGACCAGGAACACAAGCAGCATTAAGGGCACTAAAAAGGTCAGGGATGAGAATACTAAGACTAGAAGATGTGACCCCCCTTCCACATGACGGATGTCGCAGAAAAGGCGGTCGTAGAGGCCGTAGAATGTAATTTTGTCCTTTTCTCATTTTTATTTTTCTTTTCTTTTATTATGTATTATTGGAGTTTTTATTTGAAAATCTAGATAGTTCTATAGAAATAAATGGAAAAGAAAAAAGAAATAGCTCTACATAGATGTGAAATCTGTAATAAATCATTTTCTCGAAAAGATATCCTTACAAGGCACAAAAAATCAATTCATGAAATAGATCAGATTTATCAATGTAATTCTTGTGATTTCTCAACAACTAGAAAAGACTCTCTTAATCGTCATTTAATTGAAGTTCATGAGAAGATAAGAGCACATATTTGTGAACTATGCGGTAAGAGATTTTCACAAGCTAAATCTCTAAGAAGACATATCAATTCTATTCACACACAAAAAGAGAAATATGCTTGTCTCCATTGTGATTCTTTTTTCTTCAGAGAAGATAATCTTCAAAGACATGTTCAGACAATTCATTTGGATTTAAGACCTCACATATGTACAGAGTGTGGTGCTGCTTTCAAGTTACCCCAACATCTAAAAGAGCATTTGATTTCCTTGCATTCTAATAAGCGGTCATATGTTTGCGAAGAATGTGGTTTCGCCTTTAAACTTCCTCAACATCTTAATGATCATATCAAGGTAGTTCATCAGAACCACCGTCCTCATGTCTGTGAAGATTGTGGTGCTTCATTTTCTCATTCCAGAAGATTAAAACTTCACATTATTGCTATGCACACTGATGAGAAACCTTTTGTTTGTGAGAACTGTGGTAGGGGTTTTGCTGACCCAAGTCACTTGTATGGTCACAAAAAAGCTGAAGCCTGTTGGTTTACTAGAACTACAGCTTACAAGTGGGAAGAGCTGTGTAAAGAAATCGCTGAGGTTTTGTTAGAAGGTTTAGATTGGGAGTGGAAACCTAAGATTGATACTACTGATATTGAAGAACAGAGTTGGATTCAGCCTGAAATAGTTGTATACTACGAAAATAATACGATAAGAATCATTGATGCTAAGAGATCTACTCAAGCGATATTCAAGGAGAAAGATTTGAAAGTATACCCAAAAGTAGCTGAGAAGGTGGAGTTCTGGTGTCTCTACGGTAAAGCTGAGGGGATGTTTGAAGAGGAGGAAGGGTTTGAAGCAAAGGACAGTCAAGAGATAGTTGATTTGTTAATGGAGAAAAGAACAGATGAAAATCAGAATCTCGTAGATAATCTAGTAATGAAAGTACAGTTATTGAAGAAAGGACTGGAATTCAAAGGACAAACTCTCTTAGATGAATTTTCTGAGGAAATAAGTAAACAGGTTTAAAATATAGCTGTAGAGTGTAGTTTTTGTTTCCAAACATTCTTATTTGTGATAACATAATTTTAATCGATGGAAGAAAAATCGTTTATAATTGAAGAAATAGTGGATAAAGAGAAGGAAAACACTATTAAAAAAATTATAAGACAAGCTGGTTCAACAGAATATAAAAGCAGAAAAATCTTCAGTAAATTAGGCTATGATGTAGATGAATTAATTTATGAAGACACAGCATTGGAAGCAGGAGAGTTAGTGAAGAAAAACAGACAGTTAGATGTTTTTGCCCAGAAGATATTCAAACATAAAGAATTTGAACCAGGAATTACGGGATTTTTAATGACTAGATTAGTATTTTACGCAGAAGTAAAGTATAATGATCAGTATGATCAACAAGAAAAAGAACCAATAATTGGTTTTAATCCTATTGAACTATATAATTATAGTGTGATGGAGATGTTCAAGAATTGGACTGGTTTTGATCGGATTTATGAGTTTATGTATGGGGAGTTAACTAAAGAATTCGAGTCGATAATATGTACAGATATAATTTATCCAAATACGAAAGATAAAATTAAAGAAAAAATAGAGAAAGGATTTGGTCAAATAGTATCCAGTATAAACTGGCATATGAAGGAGAAATATGGTCAAAAATATCCAATAAGTAGAAAAGAATCCATTGAAGCAGTAGGTGATTTATGTCTTCCAATCGTTATTCTAGGGCGTAAATTTGACTTATTGTCCTATGTGTTTACGGAAAAGATTACTTCTGGAAATCTTTACAAAACTAAATTTCTAATTCATAATTATCAATTAATAGAAACTGAAAAAAACATATTATCGAAAAGATCTCCCTATGTTCCAGTGATTATTACAACTCTAAATCATCTTGAAGACACAATAGAAATAGTTGAAAACACTGTGATACCTCTTGCGATGAGATTTCATGATTGGCAGCATAGAGAAAATCTTGAATAACTAATGTAAATTGACAGAATTTTCTTTAATGTTCTATACTATTTCAAAAGCCGTAGAGGCCGCAGAATGTAAAGGATTGTAAATCCTTCCTCTTTTTATTTTTCTTTCATTTTTTTAATAACTCTTAAATAAATCTAAACTAGGACAGATTTGTTTGTGATAGTTTATGTATGAAATGACTTTTGTTCCTAGAATAAGTGAAATTGATACTAATGGGAAGGCAAAGATTACCGCTTTGATGGATTATCTACAACACGTAGCTTACAAACATGCTGATCAATTAGGCATTGGTCATCAACAAGTTTTCCACAAAGGTTTAACATGGTTGCTTTTGAGATACACCGTTGAAATTGCCCGTTATCCTGAATTAGATGAAGTACTTAAAGCATCAAGTTGGGTTGCTGAATCAGGTAGTCCAAAATATACAGTTAGAGATTTCGAAATTGTTGATGAAAACAATAATATTATCTGCAAAGCTACAACAAGTTGGTTACTATTCAATTATCGAAAAAGACAACCAGTAGATTACATAGATTATTGGTCAAATTATTCTGTAGAAGAAAAAAGAGCTCTAAACTATGGTTTTCCAGGTTTACAATTGCCTAAGAAAATAGATACAAGACAATCACTTAGAGTAAGAAAGCAAGACCTAGATATTAATCAACATGTAAATCACATAGCCCATATCCACTGGATAATTGAAGGAATGCCAGAAAAAACAGTTAAGAGATATGAACTGGAAAAGCTGGAGATAAGTTATAAAGAACAAGTATTTCATGAAGACGACATTACTGTAGAATCAGAAATTCAGAAAGAAAAGGATAATGAAACTATCAAGGCATTTCATCGGTTAATTAAAGGTAAGAAGGAAAAACTTGTTTCCAAAGCAATAACCCATTGGAGATTACAGAAATAAAGTATTTCTCTCTTCGACCAAAGTTTTTTCTATATCCAATTCTTTTTGCAATTAGGTGCTTCAATGTCTATTGAAAAAGTCAAAGAAAGTGTTTATGCTATAACTGATGGTAGTACTCGTGGTAATGTTGCTGCTTATGTTCTACCTAGTCAGATAGTTTTTGTTGATTCTGGTATGCATATCCCCCTCATAAAGAAATTTAGAGAACATATTGAACGAGAAACAGGAAAGAAAGCTTCTATTCTCTTTATAACTCACGCTCATGGAGATCATGTTTTTGGTAATCAGATCTTTGAAGATTGTAAAATCATCACTTCTGAGTTAACCCATGAAGCAATGGTTGACTCACAGAAGAATAATTGGACTCCAGAAGCTTTAGAAGAATGGAAAAAGAATTCAGAAGACCCTTTAGCTTTGGATGGATTAAAGATAGTTCTTGCTAACAAAACATTTGCAGATGAGTATGAATTAGTAGATCGTGATGTAAAGGTTATTGTAAAGAGAACAGGTGGACATACAGCGGGATCCAGTTATGTTTATTGCCCCAATTACAAAGTAATGTTTGCGGGAGATAACCTCTTTAATCACAGCTTTCCATGGGGAGGAACTCCTACTTCAGATCCTTTGAAATGGGTAGAATCTATACAAGAATATCTATCACTAGATGTAGAGAACTATATCCCAGGTCATGGTTCAATATCTGGAAAGGAACCTTTAGAAGAGTTTTTAGCTTATCTTAACAAAGTTATTTCACTTATGAAGGAAATGATCGTCGAAGGAAAAACCGAAGAAGAAATTCTTGAACAAGCTGATAAAATTGATTATTATCCCCCAAAAAGAGAGCAATGGAAGGCATTATCACTAAAAAAATGGTATGAAGTTATAGCAATCTAAATCTTATCTGTATTTTCCAATAATTATTCATTTCAATGTTCAAAGTCTTTAAACATGACAACAATCACAGAACCAGGACCTGTAAAACTATATGTTATGCCGCTCATTGGAATAATCCCATAGAAATTTACTTCAGGAAATTGTTTAGTTAGAATCTGTTTTGCAAGAGTTGATCCTTTTTCTGCATTCCCAGAAACGATATAACATCCCAAATTCTCAATGTGTTTCATCGAGTTATATGCTTGAGTTACAATGGCTTCTACTGCTTCTTCATATGACTTTGCCTGATTAAAAGAGTTAATCCCACCATCTTGTGTTCCTTCCAAACAAGGATAAATATTCAAAAGAGACCCCATAACGAATTTGATAAGCCCTATTCTACCGCTTCTTTGTAAGTATTTTAAGCTTTCAAAAGTAAAAGTAGTTTTTAGTTCAGTACTCTTAAACTTATTTAAGTGAGAAATTATTTCTGTGAAATCCTTTCCTTCGCTAAGAAGTTTAGCTGCTTTTATTACTGAAATACCAACTCCAAAGGATCCCTCTTTAGAGTCATATTGATGGAATTTGCTCTTTCCTCCTTGTTTATGATATTTGTTGATACTCGCTTTGACAGTGTTAACTATTCCAGTACCTCTTGATGTCATATTAATTATGAAGAGATCAGTATATCCCTCCTCTTCCAAGTGTTTGAACTTGTTTACAAAATAATTTATGCTTGGTTGAATGGGTTTAGGAATTTTTTTACTGGTATGGATTCTCTTTAAAAATTCATCATAAGTGATTTCACTTGGATATAATAGATCTTCATTAGTGTCTGGAAACTCCACAGGTACTTGTATAGTGAAAATGTTGTACTTTTCTGTTAAGTTTGAAGGAATATCAGCAGCAATATTTGCAAGGATGATTGCACCTGTCATTAAGAAATTTCATTCAAAGTTGAATAAAAACCCATTGCCAAGGAAGCTTCTAATGATTGACAAAGCTTATCATAGTTTTTGTTATTTTTCAGTTTCAACTAAGCCCCCAAAGTGTTTTTTAAGCTGTTAATATTTCTTTGATTTAGAATGACAAAATCATTAGATGGAATTCTCGGATCAGTTGCCAATATTTGTGATAGAGAAACAAAACATTCAAAAGATTTTGGTATTGAATTTGGTACTTTTTCCCCACATAAATTAAAAGCTACTAATGTGAAATGCATCGCTGTTTCACCTTTGATGAATCTGAAACTCGTTCATTTTATGAATGATAACAAAGCAAATGTTGCAGTAACTTTGTTACCTCTATCCATCATAGAGAATAAATTTCCTCTTTCAGAAATAGACTTTGAATTATTAAGGTCTTTAATTACAAATAACATCAAAACAATTAGATTACCCCACAAATGGCTTCATTCAGTAAAAGGAAGCATTCCCTACTTTCTTCAAACTCTAGGATTAAGTAAAATGGAGAATTCAAGCCTTGTTACAGAAACTGGTAAGAAATTAACAATATGGAATTTGCCTGAAATGAGTTTTCAAGATTTTCTTGCATCTTTGAGTCATCTAAACAAAAAATGGATTGTTCATACGTTTGGACGACCAGAGGATAAATTATCATTTGTATTAGAAAATGAAAAATTCTTAAGTTCAGATTTTCAAGAGTTGAGAGATGCAGGAATTAATACCATTATAGGTTTCAGTTTGGATTCAAGTTCCATTCCAATATATCAAAAGAACAGAATGAACTTTCTTTTTATTCCGTTTATTGATTATTCTAATATAGCTTTACGTAAGTTTGCTCAAGTACTCCAACTTGAAACAAATGAAAAAGTTCTTTTCCATCCTTTTGAAGCAAAAGAGTGGATAGGATATCAAGATTTGCAATAACGATGATAAACTTAAGTAGTATAAGAATCCATCATAAAATTAGGGGGAGAATATGAATACACTAATTCCGTTAATTCTAACTTCACTTGAACAAGTAGATGAAGGTCGTTCAATTAGAACTATTCTCAGATATCACATTCAAGAAAATGATTTAACAAGTTATGATGAATCCTTGATATATTATCATGTTTTTGAAATATATAGAAAGCTAAATCTGATTGATTTGTATATTAAAACAAGCTCCTCCTCCTTTTCCTTGAGAAAAATTAGTTTCAGAATGAGAGCTCTCCTCAGATTAGCTACTCAACTTCTCAAAATAGAAAAAGAAACCATAAATCATGTAATTGAATTACTTAAACCCCATTATAAGAAAATTAACGATTTAGAACTAGAGGATATTCTTCATTTTATAAACAATTTACAGGAGGAGGTACTTTATGAAAATAGGCATGATTTTGCATCCAAAGCAGCTCTGAGATATTTTACTCCCACATGGATAATAAGAAAATTTATCGGACAATGGGGAGAGGATTTTGCAGAGAAAATCCTTTCAACTTTTCTAGCAACTATTCCTATGTACGTTCGGGTTAACGATTTAAAATCAAACATGGAGGAAATAACTCTTGGATTTGAAGAACAAGAAATTGCTTTTACAAGAGATAATGAAATTCCAAATCTACTAAGAATTGAAGAAACCCCCATTCCAATACCCCGCACAATGGAGTTTCAAAATGGTAAGATTGTGATTCAACAAAAAGCTTCGGCTTTGGCTTCACTTGTTCTGAATCCTAAATCAGATGAACTCATTCTTGATATGTGTGCTTCTCCAGGAAGTAAGACATCGCACATTGCTGCTTTGTTAAATAATAAATCAAGGATTATTGCTGTAGATATAAACGATGAGCGCATCAAAATTTTGAAAAACAGAATGAAGATGCTTGGTGTTCATCCAATAGAAATTGTTCAAGGTGATGCTAAACAATTCAGTAAAATAACCACCGATACTTTTGATAAAATATTACTTGATCCCCCATGTTCTAGTTCAGGAACATATTCCTCACGACCAGAAAACAAATGGAAAATGAAACAAAGAGACTTACGTTGGTATGTTGACTTACAAACTGATTTGTTGAAAGAAGCCGCACACTTAATTGAACCTGATGGCACTATGGTGTATTCAACTTGTTCATTATTTCATGATGAGAATCAGAACATAATTTCATCCTTTCTACAAGAGAATGAGGATTTTTATTTAGAAACACCTCTGCCTATCATTGGAACTCTAAGAACTACACCACATGGAGAAGTACAGGAATTATATCCCCATTTGCATGAAACTGAAGGCTTCTTTATTGCGAAAATTAGAAAAAGGAAGTAATTTTAAAGAGATTTTAAATTTCTAGTACATCTTATCTAATAAATCATCGATTTTTCCAATTAAATCTTTTCTAAGCTTATTTCGTGGTGGTTTTTCAATTTTTTTCATATGTTCTATATTTGAATCAAACAGAATTTTGGATGCTAGAGTTCTAGTCACTTCCTCAAAGTCATATGCTTCTGAACCTTGCATCATTTGATTAGATTCTTGTTTTGGTTCTTGTTTTGGTTCTGGTTTTGTTAATCCCTTTTCGTACTTGATATCACTCGTTGTTTTGCTAAGGATTTGAGATTCTGGAACTATTTTTTCACCATAAACATAAGCACTTCCCCCTAAATCTGTCTTTGTAATTGTAGAGGATTCTGAATAGGCAGTTTCTTCTAACTTCTGTATCAATTCAGGTAATATTCTATCCCTTTCTTCTTGTTCTATGTTGATGACTTTGTATTTTGATCCTTTTATTGTATTAAGATTCGTCGCTGCTCTTCCTGCCCAATAAGCTAAGGAGGAAGGAATCCCATCTTTTCTATAGACATAGATTCTTCTTTCTACTCTGTCTATAATCAAGTATGCTCCATTATCTTCAAAAAAACTCTCTCTTTTTGCAGGTACTTCACTATAACTGCCATCTCTCCTAACTGAAAAAATCCGAAGACCCATGATAATACCCCAGTGTCAACACTATGTATGTTCACACATAAAAACATTTTTTCTAAAGTTATTTGTATTCTGTGGGATCGTCTATACTTGCTTGAAGAAAAGCTCTCTTTCTCCTTTGGCACGATTCACAGGTACCACAATGAATTGGTTTTCCTTCATTTGTCCATTCCTCTATTTGGTAGCAAGATGATGAAAAAGCCATTTTGGCATTGTTTTCAGTAAGAAATACAACTATGTCCTTCTTGTCTGAATCATGAAATGGAGCTTGAATTGTAACTTGATTTAAACACCCTAATTCAACTGATTTATTCATCCTGTTAACAAAATCCAAAGTATTATCTGGAAATGTGGTTCCTTCTTCCTTATTAGCTCCAAAGATTATATCTGTTGGTACTTTTGAGCTATCTGCTAAAGAAGCTGCTATTGAAAGAAAGAGAATATTTCTTCCTGGGATCCAGACTTCTTTAGCAGTCTGTAAGGTTAAATCCCCCCTATCTAATTGTTCAAATGAGCTAATTTCCGGAGGTTTCTTTTCAGATTTTGTAAGACTAGAACCAGCTTCTTGGGAAAATTCTTCTAGAAAAGGCAAATTGATAATCTTAGTTTCAACAGAAAGCAGGGAGGAAAACTTTTTGTTGACCTTGATAATAGTTTGATCTTCCTTACTACCATAAAGAAAACTTAGCAGAATTATTTCATCATATTTCTGTATTGTCCAATATAAACATGCGGTGGAATCCATTCCCCCCGAAAACAAGACAATTGCTTTTCGCATATTTTTCACCTGTTATTTACTGATATTTTCGTATTATTCACGTATTATTTTCTCCTTAAACATCTCATTCTGTATATGTTACAACACTTGTAGGTGTCTCTGCCATTGTAATAGTTATTTTGAATTGAGGATATTGTTTTTTTATTAGGCTGTGAAAATATTTGGCCAATAGCTCTACAGTAGTTGCTTTTAAAGGAAGTAGGATTACATCCTCTCTTGGAAAACGATAATATCTTCCTTCACATGAATCGACTGTGACTTGTTTATCTGTTGTTGTTATGTTTAGGTCCTCGTTAAATTCAGGAATAAGAATTCTGTGATCATATTTTTTTACTATCTTCCCAACAGCTGTTTTGAAGATCCCAAAATCAATTAACATATTATTTTCATCTATTTTTCCTTCAATTTCAACTTCAACCACATAATTATGACCATGAAGGCGTGCACATTTATCATGTCTTGTTAACATATGTGCTGAAGCGAAAGTCAATTTGTCACCAGAAATTTTTAATTTCAATTTATCACCTATATTGTTCTAGTTTTTGCAATATCCTCTTTAATTCTGGATATTTCACTTACATATTTCTCAGCTATTTGAATTGCAAAGTCTTGTATTTCTTCTGTTTTTACTCCAAGATCAGCTAAACCAATAGCTTGAACATGTTCAGGAACTCCTGTGCTAAGGATATTTATTCCAAAGTGGATTTTACTGCTTGATACTCCTACTGTAGCGATTCCCACATTTAGTTTTTTTCCATTAACGAAAATATCTGTTCCTTTTCTTTCAATTTCTATATCTTTTTCCTTCAGAATATCGATGACTGTTTGAGCTAATATTCGGAGTCTGTAATATTCTAGTTCCATATTTGGTGGTTGTATATCAAATTCCTCAATTATGAAGTGTAGGGAATCATCAGAGCTTATTAAGATATTACTCAAGTGTGATTCTCTGAGAATATCTTTAATATCAACCATTTCCTTTGGAGAAAGCTTCATTCCCCCTCTGAAAACAAGAATACTATCACCTATTATACCATATTTTTCTGCAGTGAAATGACTGGAAAGTTGAGATCCATCGTAAATCATTTGATTAGCAAAATCTTCTACAACGATATGATATGGCGGTTTGTTAATTGTTTTCATTTCCTTCCAACCCATTAAGTTGTTCCATTAGTTTCTTTAAAGAAATTTTAACTTCTGCAACTGCATTATGTTGATGAATGCTCTCATAATTGATTTGCTTGACACAAATTACTGTTTCTGGAGGCTGATTAGAGTATTTTTTAGAAACTTTTTGTAAAATCGATCTTACAACATCCTCTACAAAGGCTGGATGTTGATGTGCATAGAGAACAACAACTTGTTCATCTTTCCGTTTTAGTACTTCATGAGTAGGAGAACTCATCGATGTTTCAAGTATTCCAATTATATCCTCAAGTTCTATTCTTTCTGCATCTCTTGGTTGCTCAAGTACTAAAATTGATTTTGATCTCTGATTGTGCGAAGCTAAAGGAATAGTTTCAAGTACGTAATTTACTTGTTCCTCTGTGAACCCCTTTTCTGTGAGTTTTTCCTTAGTAAAATCCCTAGATAGTTCTTGAGAACAGGGGCAGACTGTTGTTCCTTCAACTTCTGCACCAATTATTTTAGTAATCGTAATATTTTCTCCATTTTTATTCGCAAGAGCTCCAGCTCTTAATTTGTGAACACTGGATTTCTTCCTTCCGATAGCTTCTGAATAAGTTTCCATTTCATAATCTGCAATTAATATTACTTCAGCATTAGTTGCTCCTGGTTGAATAGAAAGAACTTTTTCTGCAATCTGAGAACATAATTCTTCACAATCAGAAATAACTTCCCCTGTAAGTGTTGATATAACTTCATTAATTGCATCTAGATTTCGGGACATGTGAATTCCTCTTTTTGAAGGTAATAAATCGACATAAACATCTATTTTTGCTGATAATTCATTATATTCACCAAAACGTTTCCTACGAATAATTTTTGGAATATCACTTACTCCTACTCTCCTAATACCTATCTGAATCTTTGACTCATCCGCTTGAACATCTGATAATTTTTTGCTATTTAGATTCATCTTTATTCCCTACAAGATTTCTATGGCTTTGTGCATTTGTATTGAAATCCCTATTTTTTCAGGTGAAAGAAATTTCCCAGCAATTTGAGAGAAATCATTCACTTGATTCCATGTTGGTTGTTTAACCTTAGAATTAACTGTTGGTGTAACAAATTGGATAACAATGGGAAGATCTATGGTTCCACACTTCTTTGCTATAATCTCAAAATCTTCTTTTTTTGAGGCTTTGGTTATTACAGTTTTTGCAAATACTTTAGTTCCTGAGTTTTTTAGTATCCTACTCATTTCTACTTCCTGATTTACAAGATTCTCCCATTCTAAAGCAGCATTCGCTGTTTTGTCTTTTATATCTACACTTGCAAAATCAATTCTTTCTGATAATTTCTCTAGAAAAACAAAATTATCTGTATATGCAGTTTCTAAATATGTTTTATATCCTGCTTCTTTGAGTAGGCTAACGATATCTTCAACAAATGATTCCTGATACAAGGGCTCTCCTCCTGTCAAACTTACAGAATGTAAATCTTTAGTAGAAAGATTCTTCACAAAATCTAAAATATCTTCTGGCGTCAAAGGGTTAGCCATTTCTTCAAAGGATTGAGTTCCAGCTTGTGTTTCCACAAAACATTTTGATGGAGTTGCACTCCAAGACTTAGGAGAATCACACCAGATACAACCCTTTGTTCCATGAACACCTAAAGCAAGAGGACATCCTGAGAATCTGATGAAAATCTGCCTTAATCCATAACAACTCCCCTCAACTGCTGCTCCTTCACCTTGGAAACTAGAGAATATTTCCTGTATATAACCTTGTGACATTGAAATATTATTTTCTTAACTCTAAATAAAAATTCCTTATGATGATAGATTCAGTTATGCTGAAATAAAAGATGATTTGCTATAAACTGTACTTACCTATCTGATCAAATGTAGCATATTTTTCTACATATTCTCGAACCTTTCTAGCATATTCCTTAGGGTCTCTTTTCATCAGATTGGCAGCTGTTGAATTTAAAGGATCATCAGGATTTGGATTACTTAAAATGAAACGAATTGACTCTATAACATCAACTAGATTGTTTGCTGGAGTCCAATCTACCCCTAAAACCCCTACACATATTCTTGTATCAAATACATTAGCATGAAAAACCTTTGTTAGCATTTTTACCTTTGGAGGTTTGAATGGATATTCTCTCGGAATTTCAATATCAAGTACAAAAACACCATTTTCATATAAGCCTGCTCCAAAAATAAAACCCCTCCATTGAAGTGTATTTCCGTCTATTGGTTTAAATGTTGGCAATTCCTTTTTCAATTCGTTGGCTTCGATTGCTATTCTAGGCCAAAATTCTTCTTCTGCTAACATTAATTCATATCCGGTATGTTTTTTTAAAAGGACGGTTGTAACTAGTATCCTCCTGAACCCTTGTTCTGCATCTCTAGAAGTATCATGAGTATGGCTGCAATTAATCCTTTTTGATCTCCTGCAATTTTCTCAAATTCTTTTCTTTCTAACATCATTGCCACAGAACGCCATCTAACTAGTAATTCCACGATGTCTCTTTCGCTCATTAGCCTTCATCTATGAAAAGTTTGCTAGATATATTAAGATTATGTCTCTCCTAAACGAAATTTGATTCAGCTGATAAACGGAAGCTAGTTTTTGATTACGCCTAATCCAAAAATTTTTTTAATTTGATACCGATTACTATATGTGAATATGTATGAGTAACCCAGAGGAAATGTTAGTTCAACTAATTAACTCAATCAATAAGCTTTCAACTCTTGTTCAAAATGTAAATGATGCGATTTCTAAACTATCTACCCAAATTACACAATTAGAAACAAAGATGACAGGTTTTTCTAATGTTGAAAATCAGGTTTCTGAGGTAGGTCTTAAACTTGGTGAAATCCCTGGAATTAAGGAAATGATCACAAACTTAAACTCTAAGATTGATTTGTTGGGGTCAGTTGCGGTTGCATCTCCTGCAAAATCCAAAGCCAAAGCCAAAAAACAATCTACTCCTTCAGTTGCAGTACCAGCTGAACCAGCTCCTGAAGAATATACTTCTCCAGGTATAGCTGAAGAAGATGCCGGAGAAGGAGTATCAGCTGAAGCTGATGCAGCTTTTAATGCTGTTTCCAAGAAATTTAAACATATAACACAAATGGTTAGCCCCACTAGTAGTTGTGGGAACATATCAAAGATGATAGAGGATTTAAGGGATGAGGTCGAAACTCATGTCGGAATGTCACCAATGTTATATGAGCTAAACTCTTGGGTTCAAAGAGTTTCAAAAATGCCTCAAGCAGATGTACTTCTTCCTGAAGTTCATTCTGAGTTAATTGGTAAACTAGATGATTGGTTAACAAGAGTAACTAAAGCAATTCACTTAAAATATCAAGATGGATAGGCTTTCTTTTTGAATAGTAATACCCCCGTCCATATTGATATAATACTTATTTTTTAACTTACTAAATCTAAATATGTACATGTTATGATGAATCTAAGTGATATTAAGGGCATCATAGAGATAAATGGTGAGTCTTATGATCCAAAAGAGGTTCTTAGGGCTCTTCTTGAACAAGGTTTGAAAATCCATCCTTTAAATGGTTCCTTACTAATTGGGAGAACTTTTATTGATCCTGCACCAAACCTTGAATTTAGGAGCAAATCCTGTCCAATATCTACCCACTGTAAGATTTTCGAAAAACTAAACCTATCAAAAAGAGAATTAACGGATTCTTCATTAACATCATATGACATTGACTTAGATTCACAATCACCTAATCTAAATTCTAGTCTATCTCAATCTCCCCCCAACAGATTTTATACTGATCCCGTTCAAATGGATATTAACAATATGGATATTCAAAGTCTTCTTTCAGATTCATCCATCGGAGAGACAGTTTTACCATATGATGAGCATCAGAATAGTTCTGTTCTAAGAACCAGCTTAATCGATGATTTAGAACATGAACCTGCTGAAATGATGGGTGTGTCCCCTGTAACTAAATATGGCGAATCGATGAATATAGATGTTTCTCACATCCCTTTAGAATACAAGGGAAGATGTCCCTATTGCAAATCTGTTGTTAATATGAAATGGAAGTTTTGTGGAACTTGTGGCACTCATATGCAGTAGATTAAAGGTTAGTCTGAACCCTCTACGTCAACACAACCTTCCGGTGTTATTGCAAATACAGCTTCTGATTCTGGTAAATATGGTGAGTCATAAATTCTGATAATTCTCTTCTCGCCTTTGGATTTTCTTAAGTAGAATCTAGTTATAGCCCAGTGCCCAAGGATATTTCCACCAATCGCTTGAGTTGGATCACCAAAAAAGGCTGCAGGATTTGACTGAACCTGGTTTGTGATTGCAACAGCTACATTATAGGTGTCTGCTAATCTTCCAAGAATCCCTAAATGATGGTTGATTGTTTGTTGTCTCTCAGCAAGAGTTCCTCTTCCTGCATATTCTGCTCTAAAATGAGCTGTAGCAGAATCAAGAGCAACAAGCCCATATTCATCCTTGTGATTATAAAACAATTCAAGTAGTCTTTCTGCTAGAGTCATTTGATGATCTGAGTTATAAGCTCTTGCGTAAGTTATGTCTCTAAGAACATCCTCAAAATTCTTCTCCCAACCTAAATCATTTTGTAATTTACCATGAATTGCTTTAATTCTACTAGGAGAAAATGTTCCCTCAGTATCTATAAACACGGCTTTCTTTCCAACTCCTCCTAATTCTGGTGGAAGTTGAACAGTTACACAAAGCTGGTGGCATAATTGTGATTTTCCAGAGCGGAAAGGTCCAAAAAGTTCTATAGTCTCTCCAAGCCTTACTCCAGCAACATCTAATTCCTCAATAGTGGTTAACGCGTCTAATGCTTTAATCCCATAAGAAAAAGCTGGAGATCCCTTCTGTTTTTCCATTATCTCAAAGGCGTTAATGAACTCAATTCCTCCACGTGCCTCAGTAAGAGATTGCTTGTATTTTTTTGCAGCGCTTTCTGTAATCCCATACTTTTCTTCTAATTCTCTTATTGGAGTTGTTTCAAGAAGATAAACGTTTAATCCCTTCTCTCTTAACATGTCTGCAGTAGTTTTTCCTACTCCTGGTAAATCTTCTAAACCGATCTCTTCTTTGAAAAATCTATACTTTGGTACTGTAGAACTTATTTCCACCCTAATTTTCTTCGCAATTGCTCTTTGAATTCCCATTGTTTGTAATTCAATGAGTCTTGTTGTCATTAATCCCTCAATAGTTGTGATTTCATTCTCTATTAAAATTTCCAGGGTTTTTTTTCCTAAACCTGGAACATCCTTAAGTTTAAGTTCAGCACCTGCTTTTTTCTTCTTGGAATTCTCCTGTTCTTCTATCTCAATTAAATGTTCCTCGTATTGTTCTCCAATTTCCTTTGAATCAGGCTTAGTGGTTTCTTCTTGTGTTTCTTTACTCATATTATGCACCACTGCTATTACTCCGAAGAGGTTAGAGTATTTAAAGATAATACTCATTTTACACTTATTATTCCTTAAATTTAACTTCTTTGAAGGGAGACCGTATTTTGAAAGTAATGAACTGATTAAATGAACTGGTTTTTCATCTAAAAAAAAGCTTATTTCTAGAAATCTATCCCTCTTCTTGCTACAATACCCTTGGTGTAAGGATGTTTAATTTCTTTAACTTTAATGATTGTATCAGCTTTTGATTTTAGTCCTTCTGGAAATTTTCTTCCAGTTAAGATAATCTCATCACTAACATAAGAAAAGATCCCCTTCAATTGATCCCAAGAAAGTAATCCAAATGAGAGAGCGATTCCTGCTTCATCCAAAAGAAGTATCTCAACTTGAGCTTTCTTTAGTTCTCCTTTTAGAGCACTGATACCATTGTTCATCAAAGTTATATATTCATCTTTCTGATCCTTCGATTGATAAAATCTATCCTCCCCAAATGTAAACCACCTTACATTATCCTTATTCTTAAAAAAATTACATTCTCCACAGTTTTTTCCAGTTTTTAGAAACTGAGCTACTAAAATAGATTTTCCTTCTCTTTGCTTTTGAAAAATATGACCCATACTTGTTGTTGTTTTTCCCTTCCCTTCTCCCACTATGAAGGTAATCTTAACCATTATTTGAAAAATGGATTTATCTCTTTTAAACATTGACTAAAAGAGTCTCTACAATCTAAATTAAAACATATTTGGATATAATGGATTGGAAGGTTCATAGATTCAGATTTGTATTTCTTCTTGATCAAGATTGGTTTCATTGTTTTTACGTTTCTTTTCTTCTTTTTCCCTTATCTGTCTATTCTTTTCTTCTTCTAAATGCTTTAACCCTTTGTCTTTCAATTTTCCAGTTCCACTACAGACTGGACAAACATCTTTTCTAGCTTCTTTTTTTGGTCCGGCATCTACATAACCCGTTCCATAACAATAAGGGCAATTTGTCCCTATAACCTTAGCACCTGATCTTGCATAAATATATGATAGTAGTAAAAATAAAACACCTAATCCAACAGTAATGAACCCTGCTATTTCTAGTCCTCTTGCATCAATTCCACTCTCCTCATAAACAGCAACAGCTTTATCATACATATATAGTCCTACAATGAGCAGAATGCCACCAAATAGAAAGATAGAATATTGTATAGCATAGATTCTTATATTCGAAACTCTTCTTTTTACTTTCATTATTGTTTGAATATTTGTTTAAACGCTGAAAAATATTGTGCTTATGAAGAGAATGAACAAAGAAGAAATTATCAGAATCTTTATCCGGTTATCTTATCTTCCTGCTCGTTTCAAAGTTTCATTTTTTATTGCATTTCCTAGAAGAGTTTTAACTAATTCTCCTACTCCGTCTCCAGTTAATGCTGATGTTTCAAGATATTTACAGCCTAGTTTTCTAGATATTCTTTCTGCATCTCCTCTTAAAACTTCACGTTTTGCATCAGTTTTATTACCAACAATTGTAATATCTAAATCAAGATTTTGTTGTCTAAGTTCCCTAATCCAGTTTGCACACTCTTTGAATGATTCTTTCCTAGATACATCAAAAATAATTGCTGCAGCATTGGTTCCTGAATAAAGAAGATTCCTAACTACTCCAAATCTTTGTTGTCCTGCCATATCGTAAAACAGTGCTACTGCTTTTCCTTTGCCTGTTTTAAATGAATAAGTATGGAATTCAGCTCCTACAGTTGGCTTATAATGTTTTAGAAAAATATTTTCTGTTATTCTTTTGCAAATTGTTGTTTTTCCTGATCTACCTGGTCCACATATGGCTAACTTGTATATATCGTAATCTCGGAATTTAACTTCCACTTTAGAATTCATGAAGTTAGCACCAAGGTAAACCTCTGAAAAATTAATAAAAGACGATGTAATACTAAGCGCACATCATGAAACTTGGTTAAACTTGCCAAAGGCTTTTTAACCGTCGTTTAAGTGGGTCCCCTCATGTGCGATGAGGGGAAGAGATTATTAGGGAGAAAGTTACCTTGGAGGGAAGCGATATTCTGGGCAGCATTGAAGTGAGTGTTGACCTGTTGACTACATTTAGTACAAGGAGCAACATCATACTGACCTTGTTGTCGTATGAGAGAACCACCACACCTATAATGGATAGTACTTGTTTGATAGGGGGAAACTGTTTCTAACTTTACATCGTACCCTAATTCTAGGGAAGCTAACCACACTGCCTTTTTGTAAATGAACAAACTATCAGGCATGGTGTAGATAGCTTTAGCTAAAGCACCTCGGGTACTGGTGGGGTTAGCTGTTAAGCGTTCAATTTTTAGCACTTTACACTTCTTTTTAACCAGCACTGCAGCAAGAAAGTGGGGAAAGAGACGGGTGATCTCGCGAAGAATGCGATGACGACGAGAATAGACGCGGAGGAGTTCATTTTTAAGTTTACAACTTCCATGAGTATCATACTCTTTTCGTTTTCTAAGATATCCTTGGTTAAGTTCGGTAATTACTTTCGTACTGAGGTGGTCATAGTGATTTGCTAAATTCAGTAAATCATTAGGAAGAGGGACTGGAATGTTAAACACCGCCATATATTGTCCTATACGGTTAATGTCTACTCTTATAACAGAGGTCTTCTTTCCAGGAATCTGCGAAAGATAGCTGTGAAGAAGCGTAGAGGAATGGAAACAATCATGCACTCCTTCAAGTACCGCATCTACTCTAGGTTTATAACTAGGTGCATGTCCACTACTTATTTGAAAGACTTTAATGTGGGCACCATTATTTAGATACTCTAATAATTTTGGAGGGAAGTTAACTTGAGCTGTTAGTCGCTGTTTTCCCTTCTTTGGAAAACCAAATTCAGTCCATCCTTGCTTCTTTACTTGGTCAGTTAATTCTTGTGCGTTCCCTTGACGGGTGATAACATAACTTTTTTTCATTAATAGCTTAATTGGTAATCTTCCTTTCTTTTTTTGTTTAAATGGTTGGGGGACAATATTAGCTAAAGGGAGAGCCTTTACTAACTGAGGGACACTCTGCATGTAATGGTCAAAGAGTGTGAAAACTACAATCTGTCTAACTGCTGAAAAGAGTTTTCGGGAAGGGTTTCCCATAATTGTTGCTAGTTGTTCTGCGAGTTCTTTGAGACTTTTCCATCGAGAAGATTGAAGACTATTAATCCATGAAGTTAGAAAAGGTATTACAATATTCTGTTCTTTTTTCAAGAATTGGAGTTTGTTCAGAAATGTTTGCTGATTCTTGGTAGGTTGTGGGTTGAATGAGACTTCGTTCTGTTGGTAGAACACTGCATCATCTAGAGACTGTAGAACTTCAGATTGAGAATATGTTGGAAGGAGAGCATTGAACTGTTGGAAGTTAATTGAATAATTGTGCTTGTGTTTTTTTCTCCGATAAGAATCGGTTTGAGTTCTCGTACTGATGAGAAGGTTGATAATATATCTTCTTTTCAGTTTCCAATACTTCTCCAAACTTCTTTCAGTATAAGGTGACCGACCAAAAATTATCCATTCCACTAACTGTTGGGGATTCTTCAGCATAAAGTTAAGTAATCCTTGCACTTTCTTTTCCTTATCTATCTTGCCTTTGATAGCTATGTACAACCAATGAAAAGCACTTTCTGCAATATTGGGACTTTTTCACATTTTTTTGCAGAGTTGGCGGGTGAAGAATCCTTCTTTTGGATTGGTTCTGTATAGTTTTACTGCTTGTTTAATCAGTTGAGGAGTAAGTAGGTGATGTTGTTGGTTTTCTAAATCTCGTATCCTCTGATTTATTTCTTCTCGTTGGGATTGATCCACGCACTTCAGACCAACTTGATAGTTTCTCATCACTCCTTTTGAACTAGAGGGGTGAAGAACCTGTTGTTTAGTTGCAGTTTGCGTGACCATCTTCTCTCACAATACTATCCACAAAATGATATTTAAACTCGGGAAAAATCAGTTCTTTGTAGTTGCATTTCCTCTCCTCTCATTTGTTTATGTATTCTTTATGCAATTGCATCCTTCGACTACTTTAATCTAAGCGGTTACTTGAAACCATATGTTAATACGATTGTGGGAACATAACTAGGATAATTATGTTTTAACAACCATATTTCTTGCTGAAATCTTAAATAATAAAGCTGAGTAAGTTGATGTATGAGTTTTGAGTTCAAGAAAATTGCAGTAATTGGTTCGGGAACAATGGGAAGCGGTATTGCAATGGTTTTAGCAAAAGCTGGAATTAACGTTAATCTCAATGATATAAGTGAAGAATATCTGGAAAGAGGAAAGGAACAAATAGATAAATTTCTCAAGGGAAGTATGAAAAGGGGGAAAATAACAGAGGAAGAAGCCAATCAGATAAAAAGCAAAATTTCCTTTAATGTTATTTTAGCTGAATCTACAAAAGATGTTCAACTAGTAATTGAAGCAATCATTGAAGAATCTAAAGCAAAAAAAAGATTGTTTACAGAGCTTGATGAAATATGTGAAAAGGATGTCATTTTTGCAAGCAACACTTCTGCAATTAGTATAACTGATCTTGCAATGGTAACGAATAGACAAGAACTATTCTTAGGACTTCATTTCTTCAATCCACCATCGTTGATGAAATTAGTTGAAGTAATTAAAGGAAATGAAACAAATGATGAAACTGTTAGTAAAATAATGTCCCTCTGTCAAAAACTGGGTAAAACACCAGTACCTTCAAACGAAGCTCCAGGCTTCATTGTTAATAGATTGCTTTGGGTTTTCTTGAATGAATCCTATAAACTAATAGAAACAAAAGTTGCGGAAAAAGAAGACATAGACACTGCAGTAAAACTTGGACTTAATCATCCAATGGGACCGTTTGAACTTTCAGATTACATAGGTTTGGATGTTATGCTAGATATTGGAAGTTACATAGCAACTAAATATGGAGAAATGTATAATCCAGCTCCACTTCTAAAGAAAATGGTTGAAAAGGGTAAATTGGGTAGAAAATCTGGCGAGGGTTTCTACAAATATTCTTCATAGAATTGATAAGAATAAAATAAAGGAGTTAATCAGTTATCTCCTTCTAAAATATAATAGAAATGCAGATAATCCTGCAATTACAGCAGGCACTAAAGCAAAAATAACCAATGCCCATGCTGTGGAAATTGACTTACCCAAATTCCATTGTGGTAAGACAGTATTTATATCTGGATCAGCTGAAACGAAATCAACTAGAATCTGACTTAGACGAGATATTTCCTGTAAATCCCCCCAATTATCAAGATATGACATATCTACGGGAGGTATAACTTTAGAAATAATACTATCTGAAGTTAAGTTATAATAGAATATAATACTTGTACCAGGTTCTAATTGTGTAATATTAAATTCCAAGTATTCTGTTGTCATGAATCCATATGTGATATTTACTGGAGTAAAGTCATATTCTTCTGGTGTTTGCATTGTTGAATTGAGAGTAATATTACCGTTTGTTAATCGCCCAAACATACTTGAATTGAGGGTTAATGGAGCTGAATCTGTGAAATCTAAAGAAACAGTAATATTGGTGATTGTGTAGTTTAAATAATTCTTGATTATGATACTAACTTCTAAATTTTCGTTTTGAACAGCTGTTTTATCAAAAACTACTTGACTAACTATTAATTGTTGTTCTGATACGTAACTAGCTGCAAAATGAGCATAGAAAATTACTGATGTGAGAACTACTAACAAGAGAATCTTACTCTTTGATTTCATTGATTTATCTCCTTCAGAGCATAAAAAGTAGGAATGTTTTTAACTTTAACTCTTGTTGTCAGTAAACTACCAGCTTACATCAAATTAAGGGTGCTTTGAAAAGCTTTAACTATATCAATATTTTCAATTGCTGATGATTTTGCTACTATTTCAGGAAGTTGAAGATTAATCCAGTTCATGGCATCTTCCATTTTTTTCCGCATACTTGGGTCTGTTAATCGAAATATATCGACAAGTGTATCAAAATTAACATTAGAGTTAATTTCGAGTACTTCTAACCAATTTCGTAGCGTAACAATTCTTTGAGAGGGTAGAATGAACTCAACACTGTTATTGATTCTATTTGTTACTACAATCCCTTTGATTTTTACGGGCATAAGTGAAATAAATTGACCACCTAATTGTGATCGAAAAAGCAAGGAAAGTATCTTTGTTTTGTCATTTATACGCAATCTAGAGTATAAATGTTCATAATCAACCAGTGATGTACCAAAGAAGATTTTGGTATCTCCATGTTCAATATTCAAAACTGATTTCGATTCTAGGATCGTATTGAGATCATTTGTTTTGAATCTAACTGAAATGATTCGTGGTAAATCTTGATTTAATTTCTCTAAAACTTTGTCGATGTCACCCTCAATAACTAGATCGTCACCTGATCTTGAGAAACGAGGATCAAACAAGCGTTTTATTGTTACGGGTTCTTCCTCAAGAGCCGAATACAAATCATTCAGGCTATCAATGTTGAGAGATTTTTGTGATATTCTAATCATTGTAGCTTCAGGCAGCGAAAACACCTCATTTAACTAAACCAAGAATCAAGAGATTTTTGACCTTCAATTGATTCTCCCCAGGAAATACCTATGGTATCCAGCAGCTGTATTAATGTAGATTTAAGTAGTTCTTTAACTTTAGGTATATCCACATCTGATTTTTCTGCTAATTGAATTGGTTTTACAGAACATTCTTTGCTTCTGCTAATTTTATCAGAAAGCTTAATGGATTGAGCTTGTATCTTAAATGGTTTAGTTTTGATAAAACTAATCAAAGACCCTACAGTTGGCCTTTCACCATCAGGAAATGCTAACATAAGTTGAATTGCAGCTTGTAAAGGTTGAGTCCAACTATCATATTGCTCAATTTTCTTAGATAGAGTTACATGAATTGCTAGATCTTCAAGTTCAAAATTCCGTTTTGATATCTTTTGGTTAACAGCTTGTATTATTCTTATTATCTTCTTCTTAGTTTCTTCTAATTCTTCTGGGGTATGAACCTCTGCTAAAATTTCTAAAGCTTTTTCAAATGGTCTTTTTGCTAAAATTGGCGTATTTTTCTTCCTACCCATCAAACCCTTTACTATTGGATATCCTTTAGTTGTGATTCCAAAGTAGTTTTTCTTTCTATCTGAAAGTCCACAATAACGGAATACATAATCAGTTCCTAATTCTATCTGAAAGGTTTCCATGCTCCATTTTTCCAATTCCTCGATATTTTCAGGGGTTGGTTTGTGTATGAAAATACTATCTGTATCCCCATACAGAACTTGCAATCCTAATTTCTCTTCGCTATATATCTTTGTTTTAGAAATTGCTTCTCGAGCAAGAGCTGCAGTTGACTCTGCCACTGGAGGACAATACAAAGCAAAATTATCCGAACCAAAAACACCATAAGAGGCGTTAAGTAGTACTTTTAGAGAAGATTGTGTAACATCGCTAAGTTTTCTTTCTTCTTCGCTTAACGATGGATCTTTTGCTCTATCTTTGAACCAGTAAACCCTGATATCTCTTATGAATCCAATTAACATGGAACTTATACCTACATGCTTTTCACATATCCAGTGACTGGTTTCTGGTATTTTGTTCTTCTTGCACTCAGTATGGTTACAATTCAAAGTTTCATACGACAAATTTCTAGTTTTTATGATGGAAGGATAGAGACTAGCAAAATCCATTACATGAACATCCCACCATACACCAACTTGTGGATCTATTACAATGGCTCCTTGATACTTCTTTCCTTTAATGATGGCTTCAGTTGATGTACCTCCCTTTAATTGAAGAATATCCTCTCTTCTTGGGATTAAATAATTTCTGAGTCTGTGTTCAAAGTACATCCAATTCTGAATCCATATACTAATACTTGCTCGAGTAAAATCATCTATTGGCATTTTTGTAATTCGGGAAAGCATTACTATTAAGTTAATTACTTGATCATTATTGAAACTGGTTAATTCAAAAGTTATTTCAGAATCTCTTCCATTGTATTCGATAAGTTCCTCCAAATCCAATTCCCAAATATCTTTTTCAATCTTAAGTTTCTCCTTGTCTAGAATTGTTTTTCCAAGTTCATCAAGGGTTACTCTATCGTAAACACCTCCAAATGCATAAATTCGAATAGCAGGTTGTCTAAAAAATCTATATAAATCAAGATGTATTGAGTGGGAAAGGTAAACGTCTTGAGATCTTGTTCGTATAAATGGATTCAACTCTTCATCAATTTCAAGTCTTTTTGCTCTATTATCTAAATACAAGAAATCAAAACTATCCCCATTAAATGTAATAACAATAGGATATTTGCTCATTTCATCAAAAACTGCTAGAAGCAACTCTTTCTCATCATCAAACTCTTTAACCTTTATTGAAATTTTACTTTGATCTATTTGTTTTTTTTCTTCATTAAGCACAAAAACAGTGGTTTCTCTTTCTTCATTTGTTAAGCCTATTGAGATTACTTTTTGTATGGCTGCATGAGGATCGGGGATTTTGTTTTTTTCACTCTCAACTTCTATATCTACTGAACACCTGCTTATTTTAGGAATAGGAGCAAAGAATATAGGAAGATACTGCTCAGCTAATTGCAAAATTTCGTGAGATTGTCCTTTAAAGATATCAAGGATGTTATCTTTAACTTCTTTGGATATTTTAGGTTCCACTCTTTGTAGTTTGTTGTTTTTAACTTCATAGAACAATCCCGGAACTAGTTCATTGTCATAGATATAATTCAAATGATATCTAATATTAGCCTCAAAAGAGGGGCTGATTTTTTCCCTATAACTATCATCTCTCCCCCCAATTACTAGCGGATTTGTTGCAATTACCTTTGTTAGAGTTAATTCCTTTTCATTAAGTAGACTATATTTCTTGAGAACCTCACAACCAATAAACTCTTTTTCATTTGCAAGTTTTTTTTCTACTTCAGCTTTACTTACTGTAGTGAGCAAATATGGTAGGTGGTTTGTTGTATCATACCATCTGAAAACTTTACCTTGTTCTGGGTTGAACAGTTTTACATATGCCTTCTCTTTTTTGCCATCATATTTTACATCAATAAGATAGGAAGGGGATAGATTTTCGGGAGCAAGATGAACATAACGGCTTCCCTTTTCTCCAAAGGATTCCCCCTTAGTATTATCAGCTGGTTTTTTATTTGTGTTCAGAGAAGCTCCTTTATTTGAAGTTGATTCCTTATTGTTTTTCATATTAATTTTTGAACTCAAATCTCCTTCTTTCTCGTTATCAGAATCTACTTTGTTTGAATCTTGAATGAAACTCATTAGATTATTATGAGAATTTTTATTATCATTTTTCACGATAGATTTACCCGCTTTCCATTTTGATGCTCATCTCTAAATTGCACACGCTAGCTTTATTGTTAGTTAAACATACTAAATATATATTTTTACTATTATTGACATTCAAACCAATTTACATAATCCAATTTATAACATTTATTTACCTTAATAAATTCATCAGATGTAACTTATTCCCACTAATTTTATTTAATACTAATTTATGTTTATCTCATGAAATCAACAATTGATAAATTGAAAAGGGTACACTATCTTAAGCTTGAGAAAGGTGATGATATACTAGAAAGCATAGTTTCCTACTGTAAGGATAACGAAGTGTCATCGGGAGCAGTCCTTGGAATAGGAGCCGTATGTAATCCCTCTTTAGGTTATTTTGACTTAGATAAAAAAATCTATCTTCAAAATGATTATGATTTTAATGCAGAGATACTTAATTGCAGTGGTAACATTGCTAAAAACGCTGAGACTAAGGATTACATGGCACATCTACACATGTTAGTTGGTGATCAAGAAGGAAACACCTTTGGGGGACATTTATTACCTGGTAACAAGATTACTGTTACAGGAGAATTTGTAATTTTTGAGACAGAAACAACACTTACTAGAGCGCTAGATGATGAGTTTAAATTATTGTTACTCAATTTGTGATAATGACTCAGTATTCTCTTCTTAGTCTATGAATTCCATGAAATTGCTTATTTTTCTTCTTCTCTACCAATTCTTCCATGAGTTAAAAGATAATCCTCTAACAAACTTTTAATAAGGCGAAATGAGTTTATCTTATTAAAAATAGCATCGTGATTATAGTGTCAGATATACTTCAAGAAATACTAGAGAGCGGAGCGATATTGGTTGTTGACCCTACTGTCATTCAGACAAATCCTGATGATTTTTTGGATCATTATGGACATATGGTGGATACCTTATCATTAGTTGCAAAAGGAAGATCTGGTTTTACTTTCTACCAAAGCAATAGTGCTCCAAAAGATAAAACAAACGGTGTCTTCTTTCATTCATTTTGTACAATTTCAGATAATATGGGAATAAAAGTGGATGCGGTTACTTATGTACATGGAGATAATTTTCTTTCTCAAAATACTGATTTTCAACTAAGTAGTAGCGATGGGGCTACTATTGCTTCATATTCTTGTCCAAGCCAAGAAAGTTTGATAAAATATTCAGCAGCTATAGCATCAGAAATAGCTCATTACCCAATAGAAGGTTTGGTATTAGATGATTTGATGTTGGCAAGCAAAAGAACTTGTTTCTGTGATAGATGCAGAAGATTATTTGCGAGCAAGTGGAATATTGAAAGAGATTTCAGTTTTGAATATCTTGAAACCAGAGACTTGATAGTAAATTGGAATGATGAAAGGTCTACCTACATTAATCAAACATTAAAAGAAATTACAGATACTGTGAAAAATCTAAAGAACATCGATATTTCTTTTGTATTAAAAGCTGATAAAGAAACTGGTTTTATTACTGGAGCTAATGAATTCTTTGGTCAAAATATCACAGAATTAGCAAAGATTACAAATAATATAATCATCCATGTAAATCCATGGAGTGAATCTTTTCCTGCTAAAAGCAGTCCCGAATATCAACATCTGGTAAGTTCATTTTCTATATTAAGTGAGTATTCTCGATCAGGGATAAAACCGTCTCTATATTTCTGGAACATTGATTCGAAAGAAAAACTCGATGTTACTATTCAGCTGAAAGATGATTTGAAAGTCGAGAAAGTTTATTTAGAGCCTTCATTACCTCATGATTTTACTAAACGAAGAACAATTAATTTAGGGTTTTAAAAATGAGCCTTGAGAAAGCAATTGAAGAAATTAAAACAATGTTTTGGGGTGTTCTAAAAGGCAAGTTCAATCCAGAAGAAGAGGAGGATGTTAAAACTCACCTTATAACCAATCTGGCAACTCTTTCCTCATATGTTAAAACTTGTTTGCCTCCAGAGCAGCAAAAAGAGTACGAAAAACACTTTTCAACTGCTAAGGATATTCTTCTGAAGTTCGACAGCGCAGGACCTTGGTTTAGAGAATTACCTGAAATGATTGATACAGTTTACAATGTAATCACATATGCTAATATGTTACAAATAGAATATCATAGATTCAGTGGTACTGAAAACGACACATTACAGTTCATTAATGCAAAACTTGAAACGTTAGAGCTTAACATTAATTCTATTCGTGAAGAGACAAAAAATCTGAAACAACAAACAGCAGCTTTGTTACAGCTCCAACGAAGCAATATTCAAATTACAGAAATTGAACCATCAAAACAAATTCCTCTAAAGCAAAAAGAGGAAAAAAACCAAGACGATTCTGATGTTCAAGTTTTTGAAGAACAGATTGAAGCTGAAACAGAAAAGCCTAAAGTTGAGGAAATTAAAGAACAAGAAATTATTGAAGAAGTTGAATTGGATTCTGTACCAGTGGATTCTGATCCTTTGGATGATATTTCAAAGACAACTGAACAACCTAAAAAGGATTTGATGGATGATGCTAAAGACCTGATTGAAGGTATTGAACTTGCTTCCCAATATGAGTTTGAGCAAGAACCCTTTATGCAAAATATAGAAACAGAACAAGAAGCTTTGAAAGAGTTAGCAGGTTTGTTATCTGCTTTGGATCCAGGAGACGATTCAGTTATTTCTCCTTTAACAGAAAAGCTAATGTCAATTGGTGATGAAGAAGGAGAAACTAAGCTTCCGAGCACCCCCTCTATTGAAGAAAGCGTGATAAGTGAAGAAGGATTAAGTGAGAAAGAAATAGCTGAAGTCCATGAATTTCGTTCTTCTATATCTAGGTTAAATAAAGTTTTGTCGACACCCCAGCAGAGAGAAACAGCTGCTGATTTTGTATCTTCGATAAAGGAAACAATAGCACATGTATCCAAGGAAAAAGATCTCGAAGCAGAAGAGAAATCCCCGTTAACTAAAATTATTGAGGCAGAATCTGGAGAAACAGATAAAACTCCTATTCAATTCGAAGATATTGAGAACGTTATCAAACACCTCGGAACTCGAAGACAAAAGGCCATAGAGAGAATCCAACAATTAGAACATGCTCTAAATTCGGAGAAAATCGATGAAGAAGAATGGCAAGAACTACGAATTAAAGCAGAAAGGCATATGTTGAGAGTTGAAGACACTTTAGATGGATACAAGCGATACTTGGCAAAATTACAAAGTCAATCAAATTAGTAAGTAGATGATTATGACAGATCTTTACTTAACCCATTACTATTTTGGTGTGAGAGAAGGAGCTTTTCATACTGGATTAGGATCAATTTTAAGAGCAAAAGGGCACTCAATACCAGTATCAATAATCATTGTTGATAATTCTTTTACTTGGATTCCGGATTTAGAGCTAGAAGACTCTATCCCATATGTAATAATTGAATCTAATGAAACAGTGAATAATGTCAGAAACACTTTATTTGATACCTTAAGTGTAATGAAAAATGCTGTCTGTTTAATTGTGAATTTCGATTTATTAATTACTAATGGAATTTTATCTCTTCAGGATTTCTTACAAATTATTCGAGATATTAATAACTCAAATGAATATATCTTTACATCGGAAGATTATTTTAAAGAACTTGAGGAATACGCAGATTACGTTAGTTCTATTCAAGAGTTTTAAAACTTAAATCTACTGCAATATGTGCTATTTTTTGACCTAACCATCTAATCAATCTCATATTTGTAATTGTATAATTCGTAGAGAAAATGTACGAATGAGGGATTCTATTAATTCT
Source organism: Candidatus Heimdallarchaeota archaeon (assembly GCA_019057375.1). Classification (GTDB taxonomy): domain Archaea; phylum Asgardarchaeota; class Heimdallarchaeia; order Heimdallarchaeales; family Heimdallarchaeaceae; genus UBA460. The sequence goes on along the minus strand of DXJF01000149.1, from coordinate 28,387 downwards.
GTCAGTAATCATTTCTTCTCTTATCTTTTTTGAGCTTATTCTTTCTGTAATTTGCCAATGAATAACTCCTCTTCCGTCTTTCAGAGTTTGATAAGCTATTGGAAGGGCTTTATCTGAATCTAGGGGTAAAGGAAGCAAAACTCTATTTACACTGTTGATGAACATTTTTGGAACAATCTCAAAAGCGTCTCCGAAATAAGGAATAACTTTTTCCTGACATTTGTTTAGTTCAATATTTTTTAGAAAATAATCATATGCTGTTTTATTTATTTCAATACTATGAACAACACATGAATTGCATTTCGATGCCAAAGCTATACTAAACGGACCAACTCCTGAAAAGAAATTTAGGATTATTTCGTTTTCTACAACCAAATTAGCAATTCTTTGTCTTTCGTAGCTCAAGCGAGGAGAGAAAAATACTTCAGATAGATCCACTAAGAATGAATTTCCGTGCTCTTTGTGTATTGTTTCTGATTTGTTTTTTCCCATAACATACCTGAGATTTCTTTTTCGCTCTTGTCCCTGGATTTTGGAGGTTTGAAGCAATACTGTTTTAATAAAAGAGTGTTTTTGAATTTTTTCTTCTGCAAAGTCTTTCAAAGAATTTTCATCCGAATCATCTCTGATAATCAATATATCTCCAATTATCTCAAATGCTAGATCATTCATTCTTTTCTCCAATCAACATCCTATTTAATTTCTCTAATTGATGGTCCTTTGTAAGTAGCGTTATCAAACGCTATCCTTCTCATCTGAGGTTGAGTATTAATTTCCTCAAAATAATGTGCAGCCAATCCTGCTGTTCTTCCAAATACAAAAATAACTTTTGCAAGTTTTGGGTCTAATCCCATGTCAGCTGTAATTGCAGCAATAACCCCATCTACGTTAATAGGAAGGTTCATTCCTCGCACACGGTGGAAAGTACTGCTAATCATTTTTGAAACATCGACACAACTCTTTGCATATCCTGCATCTTCTGCAAGTTTCCATAAAACATCTCTTCTAGGATCTTGTGTATGAATACGGTGACCTAAACCTTCAATTCTTTTGCCGGTTTTGATTGTTTCACGTATCAATTTGAAGGTGGATTCATCGAGTTCCAATTTTTCTTTTTCAGCTTTTTCAACAACTGATAAGAAGAATTTAGCTGCCTTTTGTCCTGCACCACCATGAACATCAGTAATTGCTTGTAAACCTCCAGCTACAGCTACTTCATAATTAGCTCTAGTCGACGCTAGGATTATTGTCGCTTGAGCAGATGGTGGTGTGATTCCGTGATCTACACAAGCAGTAATCATTGCTTCTAACAGCTTAACTTTAAGTGTGTCTGGGTTTTTTTCTTTGACCAATCCTAGATATATCATTTCTGAGAACGATGTTTCAGAAACTGAAGAAGATTCTAGATGATCTAAATTGCCTAGAATATATGCAAAATACTTCAAGACTCTTCCCAATGTATAAGCTGCGATTTTTGTTTCTTCAGAATTCATTCTTACAAAATCTGCAAGTTTATTATCGACCAACATCAATGTTCCAAGGGTTTTAGATATGTCTGAACTTATGGTAATCGATTTAAGGTCTGTGAATTCTTGTTTTGTTGCTTTCTTTGCAGTATCCTCAAGCTCTTTAAGTTGAGCTTCTTCAGGGAATTCTCCTTTAAGGAGTAAATATGACGTTTCCAGAAATCCTTTCTTTGCTATAATTTCTTGTAGAGGATATCCTCGAATTATCAAATTGTTTGGCATTACATTAGTTACTAAAGTCCCCCAAGTTTTCACTGGTGGTCTAGCATCCCATTTTTTGCGCATTTTTGAGTAATATTCCTCAATATCAAAATATGTTCGATTTAATTTTGACTTTACAGCATCTATTAAATCTCTTTGATGGTTTATCACTGTTACTCCTGCTTTTTCCAAGGATTCCTTCTTTGATTGATAAGTACCATAACTTTGCCCGGGAGAAATTACAGCTCCAGCATGACCCATGGTTTTTCCTTCCGGAGCATTGGCTCCGGATATTAATGCAACTAGGGGTTTTTGATATTTTTCTGGATTTGCTTTCATGTCTTGGGCTAGCAATTCTTCCTGCATTCCACCAATTTCACCAGCGATAACAACTAAATCTGTGTGCTCGTATCGCATTATTCTTGATACAAGGTCTATAAAGCGAGAACCAATAGCTCCATCTCCCCCTACCCCCAAAACTCCATTTTGAGCAATTCCTGCACTAGCTAGTGCATCAGATAAATGATATAGAATAGCTCCACTTCGTGATAATATTGTCACTCCTTTAGGACCAATTTTGTTATCAGTTTTCTGAGCCTGAAAAATATCTGGAAGCATACCCACTTTTATTCCTTCTGGAGGAAATATTATTCCTGGTGTGTTACCTCCAAATAAGATTGTTTTATGTTTTCTAGCTTCAACTAGAATGTCTCTTACATCCTTAAGTGGAATAAATTCTGAAATTAGAACAACAATAGGAATTCCTGATCTAATAACTTCAATTGTAGCATCTTTAGCAGAAGAATAATGTTTCCATATACTTGCTACCGCTATATCAGGGTGTTTCCTTTTTGCTACATCAGCAGATTCATAAACAGGAACAGTTTCATGAACAAATGTACCACCTTTGCCTGGTGCTACTCCACAAGTAACGTTGGTCCCATATTCCATCATAAGTTGTGCGTGTCGAGTTCCTTGTCTTCCTAATCCAACAATCATTGTTTCAATTGTTTTCTTTCCGGATATTTTCTGAGCGAGTTCAGGATGAATGTGTTTGATGAGATAATAGAGAAGTCCTTGATCCACAGCTAGTTTATCAGTTATCATTTAATACCCTCCTTGTTCTCACTTTGCTTTTTCACTTTAAACCCATATTCAATTCCATCTTTAATGACATCAGCCATTATCTTTTGATTTCCAACAATGATGTGTAGGTCTATCAATGGTTCTGGAGTTTCTAGCTTAGCTTTCTCAAGGAAAGCTTTTGCAGCTGCTAAATCAGTTCCAACCATTCGACCAAAAACTGGTATCATCCTTTTCTTAGCAATGAATCTATCTCTTAATGACATAATCAATCCTTGAATGAAGACATCACAACTAGATATCCCCCCAAAACGACTAGTTATAATCAGATCTGTTGCGGGATGATCCATTAGGAGATGAAACATATCTGCAACCTTGCTTATTGAAGGGCCGCCACCACTATCCATGAAATTTATTGGAATAACCTTACCATTGAAATATCGATTTCCAACATTAACAGTTTCATCTACAGAAAAAATTCCATATCCTGCTCCTCCTGGAACAAGACCTACATACAGTTTCTCTTCATCTTTCACGAAATTCTCTGGATTCTCAAGTAAATCAAGAAACGGAAAACCGATTTGATATGCTTTTGCTTCAAAAACTGTTTGCTCTGAAACATCGTGTCTTTTACTTCCGGGATCTATTCCAATTGATTTCAGCAAAGGTGTTTGTCTATACAAGCTGTTATCATCAAGTACAAATTTTGCATCAGCAGCAATTATATCTCCGTTTTTTGTTACAATTAGAGGGTTTATTTCACAAATTTTTGCTTCAGCATTCTGAAAAGCCAAATAAAGAGATTCAATAGTTTGTTGGAGTTTTTCACTCACTGGTTTGAGATTTTGATTTTTATCTACTAGAAATTCTGCAGCTTTTTTTCCTATTTCAACATTCAAAGATTTATCATTATTTCTTAGTACTTTCTTCCATATTTCATCTGGTTTAGTTCGAGCAACTTCTTCTATATCAACACCCCCACTTGCAGATGTCACCAATACTATATCAAAAGTTGCAGGATCGGTGGTTATGGATAAGTAGATTTCACTTGCAATATCAACAGCTTCCTCAAGTAAAATTTTCTTTATGGGATAACCATGAATTGTTAAACCCAACATTTCCTTTATGATGCTCTCTGTTTCCTCAATAGTTTCAGCTTTCTTTATTCCTCCTGCTTTTCCCCTCCCTCCAATCAAAACCATAGCCTTAACCATAATTGGAAATTCTAAAGATATATCAACTAAATCTTCAACGCTTTCTATTATTGCTATTTGTTTAGGAATTTTAAGGTTAAACTGCTCAAAAATCTGTTTTGCCTCATATTCGTATAATTTCATTTTTATCCCTCTAGTTTGAATATTGTTTTTGATAATATTTGATAAGTCCTCCAGCTGTGAATATTTCTAGTAATTCACTTGGTAGTTTTGGGAAAGAATAAACTTGACCTCCATTTGTAATTTGGCCCTTTTCCAAGTCAATTATTGTTTGCTGTGTTTTATCAAATTTATCGACAAACTCTTGATGTACAATGATTGGTAATCCTTGGTTAATTGCAGATCTATAAAAGATTCGAGAGACTGATTTTACAATAACAGCTTTCACACCTGCAGCTGCAAGTCCTACAGCTGGATGTTCTCTTGATGAACCACATCCAAAATTTTCGCCACCTATTACAATATCCCCCTTCTTAATTCTAGCTGCAAAAGTTTCATCTAAGCCTTTGAATAGATGTGGTACTATTTTATCCCCCTCTGAAGACTTAATGTCGTATGTAAGACCTCCAGCAAACATCTGATCTGTGTTGAAATCATCAATATCACTATAATCCCAAACATACATGCTGTATCTATCGTCTTTAGAGTCTATTTCAAGGGTTTTAGTTTCTACATCTCTATATTGTAGCACTATTTCAGTTTCTTCTCTTATGGCTCTAGATGATAGATGTTTTCTGGGATCTGTAATTTTTCCTTCAATTGCAGAAGCTGTTATAGTAGCTGGAGATGCTAAAAATATACGTGCATTTTTATTTCCCATTCTTCCTAGAAAATTCCTGTTTGCAGTAGATAAAACATTCCAATCGTCAGCCGGTATTCCTTGTCCTTTGCCTAAACAAGGACCACAACTGCATGAAAGTATTGTTGCGCCTGCCTTAACAAGTGTTTGAATAATCCCCTTCTCTAATGCTTCAAGATAGATCTTATTCGAAGCTGGAGCTACAAGAAATATTATGTCGTTTTTCACTTTTTTATTTTTGATTATTTTTGCAGCAATCTCTAAATCATCTAATCTGGCATTTGTACAAGTTCCCAGAAAAGCTTGATGAATGGGGGTTTCTTCCAGTTTTTTGGCAAATTGTGTATTGTCTACTTGATGTGGAACTGCAACTAAAGGTTCCAATTTGCCTAAATCTAGAATGATTTCTCTGCTGAATATTGCATCTTTGTCTGACCAGAATAGTTTATCTTGTGGAATTACAGATGAACTATATTTCTCCTTTAACCAATTGATTAAAACTTTATCTGGTGGAAAAATAGCAGTTTTAGCACCCATCTCTGAAGCTAGGTTTGTTAGTGTCATTCTTTCAGATATAGACAAAGTTTCGATTCCCTTTCCATGAAACTCAATTGCATAATAGGTCGCTCCAGCAGCGCCTATTTTATTCATTAACCATAAAGCAATATCTTTTGCATAAACACCCAAAGACAATTTCCCATTTAGCACAACTTTGATTGTTTCAGGTACTCTAAACCAAGTCTTTCCTGTTAACCACAATCCTGCTGTTTCTGTTCTATCAATTCCTGCTGCAAATGTAGCAAATGCACCACTTGTGCATGTATGAGAATCTGATCCAACAATGAGCATATTAGGTGAAGCATGGTTGGACATCAATTGATGGCAGATTCCCCTCCCCTCATCATAGAAATTAGTGATATTTTGCTTTCTAACTAATTCTCTAATACTTTTATGATCATTTGCTATCTTGGCACTCGTTGGTGGGGAATCATGATCCAAGACGATTACAAGACGTTCAGGAAATTTGATTTTTGTTCCACCCATTTTTTGAAAAGTTTTTTCTATTGATGCTGAATTGTCGTGTGACAGAATTAAATCAGGTTCTGCATAAACAATGTCACCAGCTTTCACATGTGTATTTGACTTAAACGAAAAAAGTTTTTCTGAAAATGTTTTACCATTCATATATCCCACTTCTTACATTATTTCTCCAAGTTTTAAAAGACCACCAGCTTTCATTATATCTAATACTGGCTGAGGTATTTTAGCACATTTAATGGTCTCCCCATTATTTTGGTTGATAATTAATGATTGAGTTATGTCTATTTCTAGATCATCATCTTCTTTAACATTGAATTCAGATATTCCTGGTACTTCTACAAGGAGTAAACCTGAATTTACAGAATTACTATAATAAATTGGTCCAAAAGATACACCAATTATTGCTTTGATTCCATGAGCTAGAAATCCTGTTACAGCTTGTTGCCTTGTGGATCCTTTACCGAAATTTTTACCAACCAATAGTATTTTCCCAACATTGTTTTCCTTTCCAAAACTCTTATACCCTTCAAGATTCCCGAAAATATGCGGTTTTATTTCATTGGGGTCATGAATTGTTAATAAGGATTGATGAAATATTTGGTCAGTATCAATGTCATCTACCATGACTAGCTTTGCTTTAGCTTTGATTGTTTCTTTATTCATCTTTTAACCACCTCTTTAGGAGCAGCAATTTTTCCTTCAATTGCTGTAGCTGCTGCTACAACAGGACTAGCTAAATAAACATCTGCGGGACCAATTTTACCTTGAGTATTTCTGTTTCCTGTTGTTAGAGTTACAGCTGTTTCACCCCCAGTTAAACCATATTGTCCTTTCGCGCAGGTTGAACAGCCTGCACCAAAAAAGTTTCCACCAGATTCTAGAATTATTGCCATATCACCATTTAGATTGATTGAAACGAAATCCTCTCTAGTTGCAGGAACTACTCCAAATCTCACATTTGGGTTGATTTTATGTCCCTTTAGAATCTTTGCAGCATCATGAATATCTGCTGAACTTCCATTTGTACAAGAACCAATAACAATAGAATTTATAGGAATACCAATTACTTCCTCAATTTTTTTGACATTATGTGGATGTGGAGGACATGCAATGTATTGGCCTAAATTTTGAATATCTAAGACTAATTCTGAGACATATCTTGCATCTTCATCAGCGGATAACATTTCTATCTCGATTCCATTCTCGGAGTAATAATCAGTTGTAATTTTATCAGCAGGTACAAATCCAATAACGCCTGAAGCTTCTGTAATCAGAGAACATAAAGTCACTCTTTCTTCAATTGATAACTTGTCAATAATTTCACCATAGAATTCGACAGCTTTACCTGTAATTCCATATTCATGAAGTTCTTTAAGAACATAAAGAGCTAAATCTTTTGCTGTTGTTGGCCACTCATAATCTCCTTTTAAGATAACTTTTACAGTTTCAGGAATTTTTATCCATGATTTTCCTGTTTTCAAAGCAAAAGCAAGCATGACATCTCCCGCTCCTTGACCTAAGATTCCTAAAGCTCCAAGAATATTATAATGACTATCAGCTCCAATAGCTATATCTCCTGGTTTTGAAAAACCTCTTCGAAACAATAAATGAGACCCTATACCTGATCCGAGATCAGTTACCTTGATTCCATGTTCTTTTGCAAATACACGAATTTTTTCTTGATCTTTTGCATGCTTTGGATCATTGCCATAAGGATAACAATCTGGAGTAAAGATAATTTTTTCATTATTGAATGTTTTAGAACCAGTATAATTTTTTTGAAATAGATCTATGACTTGAGGTCCTGCATAATCTCTTGCCGTGACCAAATCAAGATCAATCCATACTATGTTGTTTGGATAGATTTCACTATCTGAAGAATCTGTACGATTTCTAATGATTTTTTCAATAAGTGTGAAGCTAGTCATTTCGCTCAGTTTCACCAACTAATAAAGAAGTAATAAGATTATCCTTATGTATTTATGGGGTATTGATTTTCATAGAAAATGGTATAAGAAAAAAATGAAGGAAAAAACAAGTTAAAGAGAATTTATTTTCTCGCAAATAGCATCTGCCATTTCAGAAGTTGTTGTATTTCCACCCATATCATAAGTGCGATATTTTCCTTCAACAATTACAGCTGCTACTGCATCTTCAATCTTGTTGGCCATGTGTTTTTCACCTAACCAGCCCAACATCATTTTTGCAGCAAGAATTTGTGCAATTGGGTTTACTTTATTCATCCCCACATACTTTGGAGCAGATCCATGGGTTGGCTCAAAAACAGCAAAATTTTCGCCTATATTTCCTGAGCAAGCAAAACCTAATCCGCCTATTAACTGAGCTGCTAGGTCTGAAACAATATCTCCGAACATGTTAGAAGCTACTAAAACTCCGTAATTCTGTGGATTTTTTACTAACCACATAGCCATTGCATCGATGTTGGTTTCCCACAATTCTATATTGTCATAATCTTGTATCAGTTTTCTTGCTTCTCGTATAATTAAACCGCCTGTTTCTCTGATAACATTTGGTTTTTCTACAACAGTTACAGTAGGGTAGTCAAACTCCTTCGCATAATCCATGCTAGCCTTTAGAATACGTTGAACTCCTTCTCGAGTGAATATTCTAGTAGATATGGCTACATCATCAAGATTCGCTTCTTCAAATCGTTTTGCCTTGGGATGATTTTCAATAATTGTTTTCATTACTGCTTCTGGGACAGGATGCCATTCTATTCCGACATAAAGCCCTTCAGTATTTTCACGAAAAACTACCAAATCAATATCATCCCTGTAATTAAGAGGATTACCCGGATAAGCTTTACAAGGACGTAAGTTGATATAAAGGTCAAACAGTTGTCGTAATCTCACAATAGGACTAAAGTAAATTAACCCTTTACCTAGTAATTCTGAAACTAATTCCTTTTCAGCTTCTTCTTTTGGTTTTGATGTGATAGCTGAAAACAAAGAACAGTCTGAATTCTTTAGAAGCTCAATTGTTCTATCTGGTAAAGGATTTCCTTCCTTACACCAAAATTCCCAGCCTATATCTCCATAGGTATATTCAGCTTTTTCACTGAATCCAACAGCATCCAAAACTTTCATTGCTGCTTCTGTTACGTCAACACCAACACCATCACCTGGTAAAACTGCAATTTTGTATTTCTTCATTTTAAAAAACACCTTTTCCTCATTTATTTTCTTCAAATATTTGTTTTATTGGAGCAAAACAAAGAAAATCACAGCGATGAATAATTTCTACTTCTTTTAATCTAGGAATTTTATCTCCTTCTTTACTGTGAAAAACAATAGCTTGTCTAACAATCAGTGGTAAAGAATATTCATAAACTAATTCAAGACCCATCGCTGGATGACGTAAGTATTTTCCTTCCGCTGTCTGAATTATATGTCCAGTTTCGTCTTTTTCATACTCGATGAATTTTCCTACATCGTGTAGTAATCCACCTGCGATTAGCTCATCTCTATTTAACTTATCTCCAAGACCAAGCATCTCATATCTTTCATAAGTGGCTAAACACATCTGTGTTACAGCTCGAATATGATCTATAATTGATATTTTCACTGTAAGATCTTCATTGACTAAGTCGGGAATTAACAGTGTGAAAGGAATTTTGTGAAGATCTTGTGTGCTCCATCCACCTTGTTGAATTGCTTTTTCAAGAGATTTCGCTACCTTATTCAGCAAATCAATATTCTTGATTTCTTTAATTTCAGGAAATAAACTTTCAATTTCCATTCATATAACCCCATATAGCTGTAATAATCTTTATCTCATTCTTAATCCAATATTTGCTTTCAAATAAGGATTGAAAAACACAATAACACAATCTAATTAAAATTTGTGATTTATACCGCGCTAAATCTTAGCTTCGTTCTCCTAGATATCACCGAACAAAGAAAGCTTATTCTTCCCACGTAAAGAAATAACTACAATCCCCTTCTCCCGTAACCTCAAACGCAGCTCAGTATCGTTTGTGGCAACAATTGCTTTTTTTTCTAATGCCAATCGTAATATTTCTTCATCAGCATGGCAATTAGTGTTTGATTCTATTTTTACAAACCCGTTAGCCAATTCTAATGCTAGTTTTGCCTTTTGCTTAATAGAAGGGCTTTCTTTTTCTGATAATCTCTCTAATTCATCAAAAACAATTTGTGGTACAACAATTTCAAAACTTGTTTGCACCAATCGTTCTATCTCATAAGATAAATTTATCTTTTTTTCAAGAGGAAGCATTAGCATGCTAGAATCTATAATAATTAACATGTGATTTCACGGCTTAAGTACTTCGCCAACCCCTATTAGACGGAATCTACCTGATATCCTTCTTGAGATAGCTACTTTGTTTTGTTCTCTTGCTGCTACTTCACGATTAAGTTTTATGGAAGCTTCCTTCCCTTTAATTTCAGATATTACTCCTGCAGTTTTTGCAGTTCCAACATTTAACATCAAAGTCTCACCTTGGGCTAATGGTTGAACCTTTGTTATTTCTTCTGAGCCTACTACAAATTCCATTAACTGAAATTTTAATTTTAGTTCTGAAAGAATTTCAGGAGCATGACCAGGAGCGGTAATAACATTACCTGCCATTCTATCTGCTTTTACAAACGAAGGGTCTAATTCTGTTCCAATGGCAACAAGGCCACCAGAATGGGCGTTTTCAACAAGACCTTGCTCTCCTATTGCTATACTAGTAATTTTGGTCCTTATTGGCGTGTAAACTACTTTATTTGTCTTTTTTACTGGTAAACCTGGCACAATTTCTATTTCTTCATTTACTCTGATTTGTCCTTTGATTATTGTTCCCCCAAGAGCTCCTCCCTTTATTTTATTGATTTTTGTTCCAGGTCTATTTATATCAAAAGATCTAGCAACATGCATTTCCAGAGGACTGTCAATGTCTAAATCTGGTGTAGGAATGTTTTTTTCAATTTCACAAATTAAAACATCTAGATTTGCTTTATGCATTGCACTCATTGGTATTATTGGAGCGTTTTCAGCAATAGTTCCTTTAATAAAATCTTGAATTTCTTTATAATTTCTTTCAGCCTCTTCTTCACTTACAAGTTCAATTTTATTCTGAACAACGACTATATTTTGTATTTTAAGAATCTCCATCGCTGCAAGATGTTCTCTTGTTTGTGGTTGTGGGCATTTTGAGTTTGCAGCTATCAGAAGGATTGCACCATTCATTAATGTTGCTCCAGATAACAATGTTGCCATTAGAACCTCGTGTCCGGGACAATCAACAAAAGAAACTCTTCGTAAAAATTCAGAAGGTTTTCCACATTTTGGGCATGTTTTTTCGATTGTGTAAGCTTCGGGCTCAGGACACTTAGGGCACTTGCGAAATTCTGTATCTGCGTATCCTAATCTTATTGATATCCCTCTTTTAAGCTCCTCTGAGTGATCATCAGGGAATTTGCCTGTCAAAGCTTGGACTAAAGTAGATTTACCATTGTCTACATGTCCTATAGTCCCAATATTAACTACTGGTTGTCTGATGACTTTTTCTTCCTTTTTAGCTGTTGTGGGGGTACTTTCTTGCTTTTCTGGGGAATCTTCTTCGCTCATAAATTTTTCCTCAATAGTTCTCTTAGTGCTCAAATGAAATTATTTTGCAGTTTTTAATGCTTATTTATTCAAGACTGATACCCAAACTATACTAATACATCAAAAACTTTACGTTCAGCTAACTTTTATTTCAGCTAACTTTGATAAAATCTAAATTTAACTATTTTTTCCCCAACCCCTTTCTAATTGTTTAGAAAAAATATTTAATATAACTATATTTAAAAGCAATAGATAAGAACGAGCACTGTAGAAGAAAGAGAGTGATGTCGTCTTGTATTATAGTGTTAAAGTAAAAGATACACTTAGAGTACCTCCAAACAGATTCGATGAAAATCTTTCTCAAGTTTTAGTAGAAATCGCAAGAGAAAGTTTCGAAGGTAAAATCGACCCTGATGTGGGCTTTATTGTTGCAGTTACAGAGATTAATAAAATATATCAAGGTAAACTAATTTCAGGAGATGGGGGAGCATATTATGAAACTGATTTCGGTTTATTGTGCTATTTACCAGAAATTGGAGAAATTGTAACAGGAGAAGTAGTTGAATGTGTTGATTTTGGAGCATTTATAAGAATAGGAACCATTGATGCACTATGTCATGTTTCTCAAATTGCAGATGACTATTTCCGTTATATTCCAAAGAATGCTGTTTTAAGAGGGGATAAATCTAAACGTGATTTATTAGTTAATACAAAAGTTCGATCAAGAATAATAGCTGTAAGCATAGGCAAAACAGCAATTCGTGTAGGGTTAACTATGCGTCAAGATTCTCTTGGAGCAATTGATTGGGTAGAAGAATGGAAAAGAGATTTGAAGAAACCTAAAAAGAATGCTGAGGAGGCTAAATAATATGTCAAAAGCATGTCGAGTATGTCACCATATTGCTGAGAAAACAGCCAATATCTGTCCAAGTTGTAAAACACAAGATCTCTCTTCTGAATACACTGGAGAAATTTTTATTTTAAATCCTGTAGATAGTGAAGTATCTCAAAGAATGAAAATTAACAAGAAAGGACACTATGCACTAAGAGTTCGGTGAAACTAGTGGGTTTTTTCAATAAGGGTTACTACATTTTACCTGAAGATGAAAGAAATTATTTTAAAGAGCCCTTAGATATTATTCTTAGTACAGACGAGGAAATTGAGGATTTTATTCACATTCTAAAAGCAAGTCAAGAAGATTGTAAGATTATTACAGTTGGAGATGCAAGTACTCAAACCCTTCTAAACAAAGGACTTATTCCCAATGTTGCAATTATTGATGAACGTATTCAAAGAAATAGAGCTGAAATAGTAGATATGTCTAAATTCACCGTGGTAGAAGCAAAAAATCCCGCAGGAACTATTACTTTAGAAGCATGGAATATGATTCAAAAAGTTCTAAAAAAGGATGATATCAAAATCATTATAAAAATAAGTGGTGAAGAGGATTTACTGGTGCTTCCAGCGATATATGAAACGCCTTATAATTCAAAAGTCTTATATGGACAACCAAATGAAGGACTAGTAGTAGTCACAGTCACAGAAGCAATTAAGAAAAAAGTGAAGAGCTTAATTCAGAAAATGGTGAAAATCAATGAAAATTAAAATCGTTAAAAAAACAGAAAATAAACTACTCGATAGGGTGGAACTTGATGTGGAGATTGAACATCAAGGAGAGCCTGTTCCTACAAGAGATGCTGTTCTTGGTAGAGTTGCAGCTGAGGTTAATAGAGAGAAAAACCAAGTTGTCCTTATTAAAATGCAAGCAAAATATGGAATTGGTATCAGTCACGCTATAATTCATGCTTATGATTCTCAAGAACGTGCTATTGTAGTTGAAAGAGAATATTTACTAAAAAGATCTGGTATTAGAGAAGACAAAAAAGAATAGGTGCAAACTATGAGCGAAATACACAAAAGGTACAAAGCTGAAGGAGACAAGATAATTAGAACAAAAAAGATTTGCGAACGTTGTGGAGATGCAGTATATATGGCTGAACATCCAGATCGTCAAACTTGTGGAAAATGTGGTTTCACCCAGTATAAACGTGGTCGTAAAACCTCTTAATAAAATTTTAAACTCTTACAGAAAAATTTATACTTCATTTGCTTCTTAATATAATTAGGCGAATGACTGATTGAGACGGCTTAGATGTGCTCTTCACACACATGATAGAAAGATCAAAGGACGCCATCATCAATACTTTTTTTTCATTTCTTTCTTAAGGCATCATACCTAGATAAAAAAGATTTAAAACAGATTGAAGAATATTTTAACGTTAAGTACATTCAATAGGGGCAAAACGTATGAAATCTTTTGAAGCAAAAATTCCTGAAAAACTGTATAAATATATAGAGAAACTCGTTAATGAGGAGAATTTTGAATCTATTGATTCATTTGTTAATCATGCTATTCATTGGATAGCTGAATTATATGGTTTTGGTGAACAATCTGAAGGGAAGAGTTTGAAAGATTTAATTGCTGATGTTGTGCATTCTAAGCCCAAGCCTGGAACTGGAGTCAAGGAAACACCAAAGGTAAAGGTTGCAGTTAAGGGACCCGATATTCCAAATAAGGACATCATTCTTGAATCCTATGGTTCTTCTAAATTCATGTTTGAAGATGCAATATTTGCTGCTTGTCAATTTGCTGCATTGAAGCAAGGAAATCCTCCAATTTCTAAGGAAGAATTTATCAAATCCTTAGAACAGATGACAGATGCTGGAATCCTTACTCAGATTCAACAGGGCGAAAAAACAATGTGGAAGAGAATAGTAGAGAACTGATTTTTCTTAGATTTCTCTTAGATTTCTCTTACTTACTGAAATTTACAAAACTGCTTTTGCCATTTCTATTAGTACTTCTTTTGGGTCTTTAGCCTTCACAAAACCTGAGGCTAAAAGAACTCCTTTTGCTCCTAATTGCAAAGCTTCAAAAACATCTTTATTGGTCGAAACTCCAGCTCCCACTAAAGGTTGAACGTTTGAATTAATGTCAGAAATAGCTTTGATAGTGTCTTTTACCAAACTTGGTTGTGTAGTAACTGATACTCCACTGCCAATTAGTTCAGGTGGTTCCATAGCACAAGCTACTGGATTAAGAGCGGCTATTGCTTTACTTGTTTGGAGATTATTAGAACACACACAAGTGAAGAAATCTAGAGTATTTGCTTTATCGACTATTTTCTCAATATCAGCTAACTTCAATCTATGTTCAGAATGGTTAACAAGAGAACCAATTGCTCCAGTTTCTTTTACGGCTTGAATAAGATTATTTCCTGTATAACTTCCAGAATCAGTGGCATCTACATGCTGTGCTAAAACAGGAATATCAACCTCTTCTGCGATTTTCCTTAAGTCAACAGTTTGAGGACAAACTGCAATTGATACACTTAATTCTCTAGCAACTTCTTCTGCAATCTTGGAAAGATAAAGCCCCTTGTTACCAATCGTTTGATCATAATTCTTAAAATTCAGTATAATTACGGGATATGATATCTTAATCATGGAGCTAATTTTCACGACATGTTTAAAAACGTTGCTTGATAAAAGATAGTAAGACTACAGCTGTTGAAATCTTTAAATATATTAAACAACAAATAGACATTAAGAGATGTCGTAAAATACTTGGTGATTTGCTTGTATGGTGCTGACCAAATAAATACAATACTTCATGAAATTATAACAAGTGATGCTAATATTAATCACGTTATATTAGCTGATAAGACAGGATTAACATTGGCTTATTCTTCAAGATTCGCTTTTGATGAATTTGAAACAGAAGCTCTTGGAGCTATAGCAAGCGCAGTTTACTTAGCCAGTGAACAGCAAGGTACAAATGTTGGATTAGCTGAGCTAGATATAATTATATCTGAATTTTCAGATGGCTTGATTTTAGTAGCAAGTTGTGGAAGTACAGTTGTGTGCTTAATTACAGATGCCGGTGTAGCTCTTGGAATGGTTAGAAGAACCATGAAAATAGCAGCAGAAAAGATCAGAAATATATTGGACGTTGAAGCAAAACCCGTCCCAGCTCCGGAAGTTCAACCTATAGTAGCTGCCAAACCTGTTGTTGTTGAAGAAGAGAAGAAGGTTCAAGATGAATTTATATCAGATTTAGAACTTGCATTACGGGAGCTAGAGCAATTTTAGCTAATTACAGTTATTTGAGGAATGTTCAATGGATATGAACTCACCATCTGGGGGGACAGAACGTATAGGAAAGTCAAACCCCTCAAAGGATGCAAGAGGTGATTTAATTCAAACTGGTATTAGATCACTTGATCAAAAATTGGGGATGGAGATGTCCGCAAGAAAAGGGTTACCCCAAGGATCGCTTATATTGGTAAGTTATCCTTCTGAAACAGTGATACCAACGTTATTTATACAGAGGATTCTTCTGAATTGGGCTCAAAACTCTAATAATGTAATTTTCTATGTTCATAGTACTCGTCCGTATGCTCATATTTTAAATTCATTCAACGCTTATGAGTGGGATGTGAAACCTTTCGAAGGTAAGAACTGGTATTTTGAAAATATGTTTGATCTTTCCAGCTCTTCAATGGCTTCTTCTCTTAAACTAGGAAAGATTGAAGTAAAAAGAAAAACTTATGTTAAGAAAATTATTGATAGAATGCTTCATGTAAAAGAAAATCAAAATAAACGATGTTTTAGTGTTTTTGATGATTTATTGTGGATGAAAGAAGATAGATTGGATGAAGATTCAAATACTCTGATCACATTTCTAAAAGGAACAATAATGTCTTTAACTAAGATTGGTGGTGTGCATTTCTTCTTATTACCTCAAGATGTGCTAGATTCTGTAGCTGAAAGAATAATCATGAATGCTGCTCAGGGGATATTTTATTTTTCAAGAAATACCGTCGGAAGCAGAATACAAGATACTTTTGCAATTACAAAATTAATGGGCGTAGCCTATGTAAGTGA
Organism: Candidatus Heimdallarchaeota archaeon; assembly: GCA_019057375.1. Classification (GTDB taxonomy): domain Archaea; phylum Asgardarchaeota; class Heimdallarchaeia; order Heimdallarchaeales; family Heimdallarchaeaceae; genus UBA460. The sequence continues at coordinate 12,001 of DXJF01000149.1, read as the reverse complement.
GAACTTTGATATTACCCCCTCTGAAGCCGAAGGCTTCAAGATTGAATCAACTGCAAAAATATAGATGATTTTGATGGAAAACTATTATGAGAAAAAATCTGAGAATGATGATGAATTTCAAGAAATCGCTACAGAAATATCTAAGCTTTCTGAAGAAGTTGAAGAATTAAAGGAAAATCTCAAATCACCAGGAAAAAAAGAAGCTAAAGCGGAAAAAGCCAAGAAAAAAAATCAGACTTCAACTCTAGAATTAGACCCCGCAATACAGTATGTTAGTGAACTTCTGGAAAACTCTTCAGACGTAGTAATAGCTGAGATGAAATCAGAATTCTTTCGATTGTTTAATTTCTTATCAAGCATGTTCTCAGTATCTCCTTATCAACAAGATAGAAGGATGATTCAAAGAAAATCTAACGATGCTACCGAAAGTGGCGAGAGTATAGACACTGGTGTTTTAGAGGAATTTCAAAGAGAAAAAGATATGCTCAATCTACTTCTAGAAGAAAGAGAATCTTTAATTTATGAGTTATCAGACCAAGTTGTTGCTATTGAGGCAGAAAAAAAGAGATTAGAAGATGAGATGAAGAAAATCAAAGAAGACATGGATAAATGGATGAAGCAAAAAAATATTCTAGAAAGAATAGTAACCACTGATCCAAGATTTAACATCATAAATCTTCTTAGAAGAATGGGTGTAATTGCTCCAATTCAGCTGTCTTTTGTACTTGGGGTTTCTCTTTCACAAACAAAGAAGTATATTTTAGAACTAGAACAGATGAAAATTTTAAATGTAAATGAAGATGGAACAGTTTCACTTCATACTGAATTTGATGAGGATACAATGAATATACGAATCAACAATCAGTAACAAACAAAAGAAAAGAAAAGGAAATTCCTTATTGTTGAGCATATAATTTTTCGTAAAATAAAACAATATTCTTTAACAAGGTCTTAAATGCTTCATCAACATTTTCACCAGTTTTAGCAGAAGTTTCAATATAAGGAACAGTAAAACCTGACCAAGCTGAAAGACTGCGTGCATATTCTTCAGATTGTTCTCGCATAATTGGATCCTTAGCTGTAGCTCGAAGATCGCTTTTATTGCCTATGAGAACTATTGGTACAACTCTATTACTGTTGTTCTTTAGAAGTTCTGCTATCCAAGAAGGAATGTTTTCAAAACTTGAACGTCGAGAAATATCAAAAACTAATAAACATCCAGATGTTCCGCGATAATAAACTTCACGAACAGCAGAAAACCTTTGTTGACCGGCTAAATCCCAAATCTGAGCAACAAAATCTTGGTCATCTATTCTTAATCGTTTAACGGCGAAGTCGGCACCTATAGTCATTGAATATCCATCTTTAAAGCCCTCTCCTAGATAAGTTTTTCGAAGACTTGTCTTGCCAACTGCTCCGTCCCCAAGCAAGGTAATTTTGAAGATTTTCCGTTGTCCGGCACCCATTCTATATTCCCCTTTATACAATTTATTTATAGTCTTGGATACTATTTAAACTATTTGATATTTCTTTGCGTATATGTTTCTTGGATATATCTAACACTATTTACAGCAATCTTGTGACTTAGGTAAGAAAAAGAAAAAAGGGAGTTATTTTTTAATATTTGGGGAGGGTAAATACCTCAATACATGGATCTCTGAAATGAGAACTATATGAAGATGATTGATGCTATTTTTTATTCTATTTTTTTAAATTCTTAATTATTTCAAGAATTGTACCTGTGATTGTTAGTTTCTGTCTTTTGAAAACATATAAATTACATATCTCTTCTTCTTCTTTGATGAGTACTTCATTAAAAAAGAGAACATTATTATTTTTAGAAAAACTAGAGGAATACTATCCTACATTTAAGAGTGGATTGACTAACTATACTTCTCCTTATCAGTTGTTAGTTGCTACTATTCTAAGTGCACAAAGCACAGATAAACAAGTTAATTCTATTACTAAGGAATTATTTTCCTCTTTTCCAGACCCCCAAGCTTTTGCAAGTGCTTCTATTATAGAAATTGAGCAAAATATTTCTAAAGTTGGATTATACAAGAACAAAGCAAAATTCATTCATGAAATGTCAAAAGAATTGATTGAAAAGTATGATTCTAAAATTCCAACATCCTTGCAGGAATTAACCAATTTAACCGGGATAGGTCGGAAAACTGCTAATGTTCTTCTAAATGATTGGTTTGAAATTCATGAGGGGATTGCCGTTGATACCCACGTAAAACGTATATCCTTCAGATTGGGTTTGACAAATAATATTGATCCTATCAAAATAGAAAGGGATTTGATGGAAATAATTCCTCAAGAGAAATGGGGAAAAATTACTCATCTACTTATCTCACATGGCAGAGCTATCTGTAAAGCACAAAAACCCAAATGTATCGAATGCCTTTTGCAATCTTATTGTCCTAAAACTGGAGTGGAAATCGATTAAGCGATAAAAACGAGGTTGCCTTTTGTATATTCTTTTTAAGCAAGATTACTTATTTTTTTACTGCAATAAAATTTATGTAGTAAACTAATGCTAATATATTATAGTTAAAAAAAAGGCTGATAATATGTCAAGAATCGAGATACTCCCCCCACTATTAACTCGTATAGGTTTTAATGAAATTGATATAAAAGTGTATTCTGCTACACTTGGGTTAGGAAAAGTAACTATAGGTGAATTACTAGTAGTAACAGGTTTAGATCCCCTTACTCTCATTCAATCAGTTAAGAATTTGGAAGAATTGGGTTTCTTGAAGAAAACAGCAGGAAAAACCCCTCAGTACTTTGCTATGCTCCCCTTTCTTAAAGAATACATAATTATAGAAAAAGACGCCTTATACTCCTTAGATGGAGTAATAACAGCATTAAAGGGTGCAAAGGAAGAGTATAGAGAAAAGAAAACCAAATTCGGGGGAACATTAGAATTAACTGGTGAAGGTTCTGTTTTTGACATTCACGTAGTTAGTGGTTTAATTAAACAAGTAGTCGAGGCGCTATTTCAACAATATGTTGAGCATAGCGAACAAACTGAAAACTCAGCTTCTGCTTTCATAACTGAAACAGAACAAGAAGTAACTGGGTATTTGACTAAAGTGATGGATCAGCCCTTCCTGTTTTCTACACAGTTGGAAACTTTTGTGCAAGAACTTAATGCTTTTGTAAAACAGTTTCATCATACAGCAAAACATAATAGTGATGTTTTAGTCCAAACAACTGAAGAAAAAATACAAAGTTCTTTTGAAAATCTAACACAGATTATTAACAATGGTTTAGGTTCACATACAGAAAATCATAAGGAATTTCTAGAAAAACTAGCTCCAGATTTGGATAATGCACTCAAAGACCTTGTTAATGATGTGACTGAAATTCAAGAATCTTTCCTCGAGAATTATAATAGAATTTGGCAAGAATCTTATACTGCTTGGAACTTAGAGTCGAAAAAAGTTGTCGACGAACTCTCTTCTGAAGTAAATAACATTTTCTCTGACCAAATTAAACAGACTCAAGAGCTTAGAAGAAGTGTTGAGCAAATCGACAGGCAAACAAACTTTTTGTCTTCAAAAATTGCTGAAGCTTTAAACGGTCTAGAAGGTTCTACTATGATGAAATTGGGTAAAGGGAAAAAGTTAGTTGAGGTTCCTCTCCAAGATGCAAGAGACACCGTTCGAAACTTAGCTAATGATTTGAATGAGAGTGGATTACAATTGATAGATCAACATGTTTTATCCTTAAATGAAGTTAGGGAAGCATTACGTTCTAAATTGGACCATTTTCAGATAACAGGAGAAACAACCATTCGAACAAAGAAGAATGAACTAACTGATACAACTATAGAAAAGATTGATTTGCTCCCCAAGAATCTCTTGGAAGCGCTTCAAAATCAAACAGAAGTGTATGCCACCTCTTCATATGATTCTTGTTCAGATGTGACAGAAAAGTTAAAACAAAACACCGTGGATCAGCTAAATGCCACTAAAGATCAAATTCTAAAAGATTTTCAGTCTCACGATAGCGAAAAAACTCAGATTATTAATAAAATTCAAAATGATACTATTAAAGAATTAAGCAAATCAAAACAAGATTCAGAGAAAATGGCACTTGAATTAAAAGAAAAAATACAAGATTCTTTAAATCATTTTCAGCAGAAATCAGAAGAAAAACGAAATCAATTAGCTATGCAGCTAACTGAACTAAAACAACATCTTAAGGAATATAAGGATGAACAAAAGGAACAGATAATAGAACAGATTTCAGAAGGCGAAGAGATCCAAATCAACACCCTAGTATCTCAAGTTGCAGCTGTAATAAAAGATGTTGATGAAATATTAGATTCTCAAATGGATTCTCTTTTGGAAAAAGCAATGACTTTCTACCAAGTTGTTAACACAAGAGAAGATGAATTAAGGCAAATCGATGGTGCTGCGTCATCATATTCATTTGATGGACAACATGATACTTCTATTATTGTTGGAGAAGAAGCCATCAAAGCCGGTATTACAGACATTGCAATGAGGTCTAATTATGAACTCCTTCTTGTTACACCAGATGTTGATGAAGATCTTCTTAAAGAAATGATGCAATACACAAAAGCTCAGCGAGTAACATTAGTTTCATATTTTGACAAAAGACATCAATCTATCCTTAGACCGCTTTCAGAAAGGTTTACAGGATTGAAACTGAAACACTATGATAAGAAAGATGTCTACTGTGGAATTTTGGATGGCAATCACGAAGCTGTATTCGCTTTCTTAACTGCAGATTCAGTACCTATAGCAGTGAGAACTTCAAATGAGTTACTTCTAGGTCTCTTTAAATCTGCAATTAATAGGGATGTCTTATTCCATTCGAGTGATGTAGAGGTATGAAGTCATCTTCTACTATTTCTTAAAAATAAATATGATTAAAGCAATTAGATTAATTATGCTTGCTTTAATCAACATAAAATTTACATGATCTCATGTCAAGTAAGTGAGGGAGTTTTTGAATTAAACCAGCTCTGACTAACAGTTTTAGTCCATGACGAACAGTTCTTGGAGCTAAACTGCATAAATCGACTATTTCGCAACTAGTAATAGGACCTTTACCAATCACTATCTTATAAATTGTAACAGCGCTAGGGGGTAAACCTGTTAGAAGATTTTGACTTAAATTTGGATTTTCAAGAGCTACAGCCACATTAACCATTTCCTTGCTTGCTTAATCAATATTCGCCAAGTTTCCTTTTTAAAGTTATTTAAAATGAATTCGGCAAAGTTAAACCGATTTGTTGAGTTAAAAGCCGTTTTCACATTTTTTTAACTCCACAAAGAAAAACTACAAAAAAAAACAGTTTTAAAACTACAAGTTTAAATAATTGCACAAATGTGTTTAAAGTCCAAAATAGTCCGTTTTTGAGCCGTATATGTTTTTTACTCTTTATCTAATGTTTTTCATAGAACAAAAGAAATTTTGAGCACATATTATTCTTTCACACATAAAAAAAGGTCAGTTTCTATCTACACTTATGAATATCAGTATTTTGGGCGTTTTCCATAAATAAGTAACATTACAATGATAATTAGCTTTCAAAATACGTATTTTGTGCATGTTTAATTTTTTGCCACAATAAGGAATTAGGATATAATGAAAACTTGAGGGGAGAAATTGAATCAGCGATATAAAAAAGAAAAAATGCAGTTGATTCTTCAACTAAATGTGATGTTTATTTCTAAATTCTGTAGCTAAGTTATGTGCTTTATGTAGTGGAGTTGGCAATTTGAAACGACTTTTGAAAAGATTTTGAATAAGTGTAAATGAGGATTTTATTGAAACCATATTTCCTGGAGATATGAAAACTGGATTCCAATTTGTATTTGGTTGATATCTGTGTCCTACCAATTTATCATTTAAGAAAACTTGTTTTAAATACTTGACTTCAGATGATCTATATTCGAAGAATTTCAAGGGTTTCTTTGCAACACCGATTGAAGGGATGTTAGCTAATACTCCAAAAACTGTAGCTGAACCTGCGTTTTTTGGATGAGCAATACCATGGCCATCAATTAATACTAAATCAGGTTTGATCGAAATCTTTGATAATAAGGAGATGAAGGAAGGAACTTCACGTAGAAATAAGAAGGTTGGGATGTAAGGAAATTGAATTTCGCTTACAATAACCTCTTCCTCCAAGACTTCTTCAGTTACATTGTCGATAATAATACCGGCCGTGAAAGCTTTGTCTTGCTTATAAGATATATCAAAAGCTCCTATCGTTGTAATTTCAGAAAACATGTCTTCTAAAATAACTTCATTTGCTATTTTTTTTTGAAAACCTTTAGATTCTTGAATAGTTTGAGGAAAGTGCGAGGTCATCTCATTTGCAGTCCATTATCTCAAGATATTTCATATAAGAAGAAATAAGGGTTTTCTTTTCTAAAGTGTGTGTAATGTGTTCCCAAGGAAGAGATTCATCTACATTGTATTTCCATTCAGCTTCTTTTTCTAGATTACTTTCAACTTCTCTTAAAGCTACTTTCCAGCTACCGACTGTATTTCTTCCTTGTGCAATTTGATAAATAACAGGGTAATATTCGTGATTTTGTAAGGACAAAACCCTTTGAATTATTGACCACTCAGGCGCATAAAGAGATAAATCAATATTTTTGATTTGGTATAAATTGCTTTTGTACCACTTTTGTTCTTCTTTAGATTCCTTAACACCTATCATGGCGGAATACTGAAAAGGAGTGTGTGCCTTTGTGATGAATTGATTCATGGAAATGCCTATTTTGCCTGTAGGGAAATATCTTTCTCTAATTGTACTCACAAAATCCTTTGTTGCAACCTTTATTTCCTCTCCTTCGCAAGGGAATCCATAAATCATGTACATTTTTAATTTCCTAAAACCTGCATCCCAAGCTAGTTTAAGAGCTGAAAAAATGGTTTCGTCATTCATTCTTTTATTTAAAGCTAATCTGAGTTTTTCGTCTCCTGTTTCAGGAGCAAGAGCTATAGTTCGTTGTTTTCCTTTTTTGAGTGTCTTCAGTAATTTTTCTGTGAGATAATCTGCTCTAAATGATGAGCACGATACTTCGTACCCCTTAGCTACGATATATTCCATTAGTTCATCAAGAATGCCAGACTGAGCAATTGCACTTCCGTAAAGTACTATTTTTTCAAAATCATTTACTTCACTAGCTTGGTCAATTATATCAATAAGACTATCCAAACTTCTGGATGTTCTAGGAAATCTACAATGACCCACAAAACAGAATTTACATCTTTCAGAACATCCTCTATCTGTTTCTAGATAGTATGCTTTACCAAAAATAGGTTCATTCTTAGTGCCTTTAACACCCTCAGGTATGATCTGTTTAATTGGGAAGAATGAATTAGAAATATCTTTCAGCTTAACACTTTTTACATTGTCTCCTATCCATTCCCCTTTTTCTGAAAAATGGTGAGCATAAGCTATAATTCCTGGAACCGAAACTAACGCTTCTATTCTTTCTTTTTTATAATTATTCATTAAAGCCGATATGAATGCCTCACTAACTGGTTCTATATCTCCTAAGAAAAAAATATCTCCTACAAATATAACTGGAAAAGGATTTGCAGTGACTGATGGTCCCCCCAAAATAATAAGTGGATCTGATTCTTTTCTTTGCCTAACATCTGGATTTATTCCTCCTCTTAACAACAGCTCAATTGCTTGGATATAATCCTGCTCAAATTGAATCGAGATAGCTAGAATATCAAAATCTGCTAGTTTCTTTTGGCTTTCCAGAGAATATGGGGCTATTTTATGATCAAGGGGTTTGAAAATTCGTTCACAAATTATCTCCTCTCTTTCGTTAAATAGAAAATATAGTAACTGAACACCCAAACTTGTCATAGCTACTCGATAAGTATTTGGATAAATTAAACCGATTTTGACTTTTTCGTGGGTCCAATTTTTCTTTATTGCATTCAGTTCTTTAATCTGCATCTTTTCTTTTCCTTTTTACAGTATAATTTTGAGTACTAAAATAGATTGATTCTGGGGGAACATCCTCCTTTACTATTGTTCCCGCACCAATCCATGAGTTACTCCCAATTTTTACTCCTGGCATTAGTAAAGCTCCAATACCTGTTTCCACACCCTCACCAATTATTACACCTAATTTTCTCCTTCCGCTATCCTCTTTTTTTCCTTTTACAGTTACAGGAATGGATTTTTTGTCTATGCGTAAATTCGCTGTAAGAGTTCCTGCTCCTAGATTGCAATTATCTTCAATAATTGAATCACCTAAGTAGGAAAGATGAGCAACGTGTGTATTATTGCCTATTACTGAATTTTTAACCTCACAACCATTTCCAATTCTGGATTTTTTACCAAAGAAAGAGAATTTTCGAATGTAACAGTTAGGTCCAATATCTGCGTTTTCATCAAAGAACGCAGGACCTTCGATATAAGTCCCACTTCTTAGAACAGCTCCTTTTTTGAGAATAATATTACCTTTGATTTGCACATTTTCTTCGATTGTCCCTTCACGTAATTCATGGATTTTTGATAAAAGAGATTCATTTGCTTCTAACGGAGACCAAGGACGACCTAAGTCAAACCAATAATCATCCTCATTAAGTTTCACTAAACTAGCTGGAAACTTATTGTTAGTAAGTAAGAAGTTTACAGCATCTGGAATCTCGTATTCTCCTCTAGAAGAAATTTCATTGTTTTTGTGTTGATTTTCAAGTATTTCGAATATATCTTTGTTTAAAGAATACAAACCAATGTTTGCATATCCCTCGGGAACATCCTCTTTTGTTGGTTTTTCAATAATCTTGATGGGCTTTTCTTTTTCATCTACTATAATAATTCCGAAATTCTCTGTTTCTTTAGTATGCTTCCCTCCTAATGAGACAAAACCATTCCTTGCAGCATTTACTGTCTGTTCCAGAAGGGATTCAGAATATATACAATCACCATTAACACCAATGAAAAAATCCTCTTTAATTTCGTTTTTTGCTAAAAGAAATGCATTCCCTGTCCCCTTTATCTCTTCCTGATGAAGAAAAGTAAATTCTATAGTAGGAAATTCCTTTGCTAAATAATCCTTGATCTTTTCTTCCATAAAGTGGGTGACAATTACAAATGAATTGATTCCAAATTTAAGAAACCCATTAATTGATCTCTTTAAGATTGGTTCTCCTAAAACCTTCAACAATGGTTTTGGAATTGAATCGGTTAAAGGTTTTAATCTAATGCCTTCACCTGCTGCTAATATAACAACCTTCATCTTTTATTGTCACCTTTAGTGAAGTGGTTAAACTTCGAAAACTTCTCCTTCTGCTTCTTCAGGAGTTGCTGCCCTTGGAGCTCGTAAATTGTTAATGCTTTGAATAAGATCAAAAGCTTTAGGATTAGAAAAAATTTCTTTAAATGCTTCCCATTGTTCAAGTGATGTAACAAATAATCCTTTACGCTTGAGTTGAGTTCCATCATCTCTGACAGGAATAATTTCTAAACCAAAGTTAGTATCATCACCTTTTGTAGGTAGTTTAACTATAGTTACTCCAGAGACACTTGTCTTCTTTTTATCCCAGTCTTTCATTTCTTTACTAAATTCTTTCAGTCTTTCTGTTAGATCTGTTGTCATAATATTCACTGAGGGTAAACAGATAATTTAATTTTTAAATCCTCCTCTCTTTGAGGTTTGGAAAGCTACATACGAATGAATCAGTTTAAAAATTCCTTTGAAAGAAGAAAATTAAGATGAATTACGCAATTGTTAATGGTAAGATATATACCGTAAATAAAGAAGAAAAAATCATAGAAAAGGGTACTATTTTAATCAAAAATAGTAAAATAGAGAACGTTTTGGAAGGAGATTCTTCTATACCAGAAGGCTATGAAATAATTGATGCAGAAGGAAAACATGTTTTCCCAGGATTCATTGATGCTCATACTCATCAAGGTTTGTTTGATGGTAGTATTGGTTGGGCAGGATTTGATGGTAATGAAATGACAGACCCAAACACAGCCCATGTTAGAGCACTAGACGCAATTAATCCTGAAGATCCTGGTTTAGAAGAAGCCAGAATTGGTGGAGTTACAACAATTCAAACAGGACCTGGAAGTGGTAATGTTATTGGTGGAACTGATACTATAATCAAAACATACTGTAAGAGCAAGATAGTAGATGATATGATAGTTAAAACACCATCATCTATGAAAGCAGCTCTAGGAGAGAATCCAAAAAGAGTTTATGGAACAGATAAAAAACTACCATCAACAAGGATGGGGACAGCTGCTGTGTTCAGGAAAGCCTTTGTAGATGCTCAAAACTACGGAAAGAAATGGGAAGAGTACAAACTAAAGAAAAAGCAAGCAGAAGAAAAAGAGGAATTAGATAAGATACCCTCAGAACCAGATAGAGATTTAAACAATGAAATGCTCCTAAAGGTTTTGAAAAAGGAAATGCCCTTGAATTTTCATTGTCATCAAGCAAACGACATAGTAACTGCCATTCGTTTAGCTGAAGAATTTGATATAGAACTCATGCTTGTTCATGCTACTGAAGGACATAAAATTGCTGACTATATTGCAAAGAAAGGTGTTCCTGTTTCTGTAGGACCTTCTCTTGTTGGTTTTGAAAAAGTTGAACTTCGTAATATTAGTTTTGAAACCCCGGCTAAATTGTGGAAAGCTGGTGTCAAAATCTCAATCCAAAGTGATTCCTTTACTCGCCTTAAACATTTCCAGATACTCCCTTGCATGGCTATTAAGGAAGGACTTCCTGTTAATGAAGCATTAAAAGCCATAACAATTAATGCAGCAGAAATGATCGGAATAAGTGATCGTTTAGGAAGTCTTGATATTGGAAAAGATGCAGATTTAGTTATTTGGTCTGATCATCCTTTGGAGAATTTCTTTGCAGAAAATGAACTCGTATTAATAGATGGAGAAATCGCTTATAAGAAAGAATGATATCCCTTCTCTCTTTTTTTTCAAGCTCTTTCATAATGACCTGGCTTTCGATGTTCACCAAAAAACTCTAAACCTTTTTCTTTAAGTTGTTTTCTTAACTCATTTGCATGTCCTTCTGAAACATCGCCTTTCTTAAACATGTATTCTATTATTTCTAAAGCTTCTTCTTCAGTGGAACAACGACATATAAAATCTATTACACCAGGTGTGTGACCTCTGAATTTTCTTACTTTCTTGGATCCAGCGGAAGTTCTTATTTCCTCTTCTTGGATTCTGTCCTCTCCTTCCATTATCTCCCTATATAGACCTGGAAAGTGACTTTGGAAATCTTCTTTATTGTCTCCATCATCTCTGGATCCTTTTCTTTCAGACATAATTCATTGAACTTTAGTACCCTAAAAAAGATTGAGATTATGTAGCATATTGCCGGTTTATTCAAAAAATACTTCTTATACAAAAAGTCTTTATTTTTAGAAGTAACTTTAATAATAATGTTAGTTGGAATAGTTGGTAAACCTAGTTGTGGAAAAAGTACATTTCTTAATGCCCTTACAATGGTTAATGCGAAAGTAGGGGATTATCCTTTTACAACCGTAGATCCAAACAGAGGAACTGCTTATGTAAGAAGTCCTTGTGTCTGTAAAGATTTAGGTGTTGACGATAATCCAAAAAACTCTCTATGTAAGGATGGAATTAGATATCTCCCCGTTCAGTTTTTAGATGTAGCAGGACTAGTACCCGGAGCTTCTGAAGGAAGAGGTTTAGGTAACAAGTTCTTAGATGAATTAAGACAAGCTGATGTTCTTCTTCATGTAGTTGATACAAGTGGTTCTTTGGATGCTGAAGGAAATCAAGTGGACAAAGGATCTTGGAACCCATTAGATGATGTAATATTCTTGGAGGAAGAAATTGATGCTTGGATAAAAGCTATTGTTAGTAGAGATTATGTGACAATGAAAAAGAAGGCTTCCGCTGAAAAAATAAGCTTTTCAGTTCTATTGTATGAAAAACTAACGGGATTGGCTATAACGAAACATACGATTG